>JABCSP010000133.1 GCA_018238825.1 Candidatus Thorarchaeota archaeon
CGGTCTTCAAACAGTATATCCATAATGATACTGCAAACAAGCAAGCTCTTGAGAAAATTTATACTAATACTATGAAGATTGAGAGTTTGATCGAAGTAATTCAATTCATGAATAAAGTTCAACCAATTTAAGGATAGGTCACTCTTTCTTCTCAACATTATCTCTGTGGACGAGTGTAGTGCCATCAACGACCCAAGCAATACCTAGAGTTTGGAATTCTTCTGCCCATTTCATTACAATAGCAGGTGCAACGCCTAGAGCCCTAGCTATCTCACGTATGGCCATTTCACCATGTTCCTCAACCATCAGATACGCCTTAGTTTTCTCGGTACTATCCATCAGACCCATATATCCATCAATAGTATCTTGAGCACGTGTCAATTTGACTTTGTTTTCCTCATGATCAACAGTAATTCGTTCAAGACTTGCTGTTGTTCGTTCTAATTCGGTCTTGATTCTTTCAAGTTCTCGTGCCTTGTCACCAGACTCGAATGAGCGAACTCGGGCCCTGAGTTCTTCCATCTCTGCGAGTCTTGCTCCAGTAGAACTCATCTCTTCTTCCAGTTGACGGATTTTTGTCTTGAGGTCACCAATTTCAACTTCTTTCCTGGAGATATCTCCGTGAAATTCAGTAGATTTCAATTCTGAGGCGTCAGCTCGAGCTTCTACTTCTTTGATCTTCTCATCTTGAACTTCCTTGAAGGCTTCAAGGGATTTTACGTTCTGTTTGAGTTCAATAAGAACATCTTGGTCTATTTTGGGAGCTGCTTGGAAACCCATTAGAGTGTCTTCAAGGTCATCGTTTCGAACTTTGAATTCTGCTACGCTCTTCCTTAGTTCATCATTCTCTTTTAGACGATTCTCAAGTTTCTGGTTTTCCAAACTAAGTTCATGCTTAATCTCGTCGAGATTGCGCTCGAGATTCTTCAGCTTTTCCTCGATCTCTTTTGGAACCTCTATTCTTGGTTTCATCCCAACTTTTGTGGATAAGTGTTCGATCTCGGTAGTAGCCCTCTGAGTATAATCATCCATATCGCCTTTCAGTTTAGAAAACTCTTCGAATGTAAGTTTCATTGATTCTTTCATACCATCAGTTATGTCGCGCATTTTTTCAAGAATCGGAGTGGACATACCTGTAGTTAGAGAATCCTCAATCGTAGTAAATTCATTCTCGACAATATCTTTGATTACAGTATCAATGAACACAGATTGCAAATTCGTCTTTGCCTTGCGTTTGCTTTGCGATACAATATCACTTCGCATACTCACAAGATTGCCCTTCAAACCAACAAGGAATGATAATACTACTGGAACCAAGTCCCTCTCAATTCTATCGATGGTTCCGTCTACGGTTAGGATATTTCGCTCCAGTAAGGATATACTATCTCGTACTTGCTCAGAACTAGTTTCCAGCTCCGTACGACGCCGAACCTGTTCTGCTGATTGTACTCTCATCACATCACTCGACATTCGTCCAGAATCAATGAGTTCTTGTCTCATTTCATCATCGACGCCTAGTTCTGTAAGAAGACCATCAACAACGCCCTTATCGTCTGCTGTTTTGTCAGGATTCTTCGCCATGCAATAACCTCGCATACCAGTACTTTATCCATATAGACGAATGGAAAGTATATACAACAGACACATAAATCTATTCGCGGAAAGCTCCGAGCATTCCTAGACAGGGATAGAGGTTGTTTGATGCGCTTACGGATAGATATGCAAGCAGATATTCACAACAGGGGTACGACTAAGTTGAAACGAGGAGTGATGACCTGGCATCTCTTCACAGACTCGGACAATCAATTCGTGGAAATGATAGATGTTTTTCCTCCTGCAAAGGTTACTGAAAGAGCAGAGCAGAACATGGTTGCTGTAATCAAAGTTCCAGAGATAAATCCAGGAGAGAGCTTCTCACCAACGGTCATCCTTCGGATTGACACGACAAGGAGAGATTGGTTAATGGAGCCCCAATCTACCCCTCAACAAATGATTGCACAGAATAGAGGAACATATTGCGCATTGCAGAAATACTGGGAAATTGATGACGAAATCATACAAAAAATGTCTGAACGCATGGCAGAGAGAACTGGTGATGATGAATCATACGCGAGACTAGCCTATGATATCGTTAGAGATACTGTAAAACTAAAGACTCACCTTGATGAAAGAATAGGAGCAGCACGAGCTGTTCGAGAAAAGGAGGGGGATTGTGATGAACATGCGGACCTGTTCATTGCTCTTCTAAGAACTGTGAAAATTCCGGCCCGAAGGGTTGTTGGTCACTTCTATCGAGGTGGCAAGACTGAACCAGAACCTCACGCTTGGTCCGAGATTTTCTTAGAGCGTAAGGGATGGATTCCCGTAGATGCGGCCTTAGGCAGCTTTGGAATGCTGAGTGAGAATTACTTCTCAAGAATAAGAGAAGGTCTTGTTTCCGAAAGACCTACTATAAAACTCAAATGGAGTGGAATTGCCACTGAAGCCCCATCTGTTGAAGAAGAAGTAAAAATGACCATTCTTGAAAACGGCGAACCCTAGAAGTTCATTAGCATACCTGTTTCCTGAAGTTGGACAAACATCTCTGCACCAAAATGCCAACAAGAGTGAGTATCAAAAATTGAACAGCTAATTTTCGGTAACAGAGGAGCATCAAGAGCAGCACGCAAAGTCCCAGCTAGATGAATCGCCATCATCTCTCCATAAGCAGAAACCTGTGGTAATGAATTGAGGAATCTTGTTTTCGTAGATACCAAAGTACCAGGTTTGTAATCAGAAACCTGTATACAGCCATCTACAAATCTAACTAGGTCGATATGTCCAGTTATTCTGTAGCGTTCTGACCAAACCGGTACTTCAATAGCAATTGTCTGGGGATCATTATACAGGAACTCTTTGAGAATTCCATGGTCTGATGAATAACTAAGGTCATTGCGAGAGCGATGATAATCCCGAAGCTTCAGGACAAGATCATCATCAACCTTCTGTGAGATTGCTTCGGTTCGTTCTAACCGCTTACGAAATCCGACTTTTTTTGCTTTCGACATTTTAGTAAGTCGAAGTCTAGAAGCGCGTGTATAGAACGGATCAGAAAATAGAACCTCAGGTATCTTTCCTGCTTGAATGGTCTTCAGATGAGCCCAGAGAGCAGCTAGGTCACCTTTCTTGTTTCCCAGAACTAGATGATTGGACATGTTCCACTGAAATGCATACGCAACTCGACCGTGTTGGTAATCCCTTCGTACGATATCATCAGCGTTTGGAGGCATGTCTTTCACATGTAACCTCAATTCCAATCTTTTTAATCCACCGACATTAAGTCCTAACGTTTTTATCTATGAGCACCATTAATCAATTGGTGAAACTAAGATGTCCTATGGATTCATTGTATTCTATCGGTTTCAACTTATGACTCCAGAGCAAGCAGGCAAAGCGAAGGAATTTTGGGATGAATTCGGAAAAGGAAGCTGGCCTAATCATCTAAAGTTGATAGGGGATTACAAACATGCTTGGGGTTCCGATTGGAGTGGTTTTCTTCTAATCGAAACCGAAGACCCACAAAGCTTCTTTGAGTTCTGGCCAATTTTTAGAGATAAAACAAGATGGTATATTGAAAATACACGCACTATTGTTGCCATCAAGAGAGATGCTAAAGATTGGATGTAGTTCCAAAAGAGTGAGATGAATCGGGAGGACTTTCATCCATCCCGAATCAAATTACTACAGGTTTGCTGCTGTAACCATTTGTTCAATGAGCCAACGAATATCCTTCTCGAGAATTCCATCTTCAGTTCTGAAGATTTGGATGGATCCTTTTTGACAATTTATCGCTGTCTTCAATGAAGTGTTGCTGGGGAAAGTCAGAGTGCCGCTGAACATCGCTATTGTACCCTTGTGGATTGTTCCGTACACTGTAACTTCCTTCTTGTGTTGGAGGTATTCACCTCGAAAATCAGCGCTCTTCAGACCCTGCGCTGCCACATTAGTATAGACTGCATGTTCTATGTTTGTATTTTCTTTTGATTTTGCTTCACTTACCTTTATGATTGCACTATAGAATCCCTTTGAACTCTTATTTTCCACTAAATCAAGCGGTTCCATAACAGGACCGAAGTCTGAAAACTCGCTGTAGAAGATTCTACGGAATCTCCGAGCCAATCGATCAGAACCTCTAACTTCCACATATTTGGTTAATAGATTGATCAATATAGTGCCCTTTTCAGTGCTCATATAATACCTAGTCTTTGCTTCGCCATCAGCATAATATCGAATTGGAACTTTGAAGCTTATCTGAAATGCTGCTCGCATTCTCTTTGCTTTACTCTCAACTTTTGAAAATCCTTCAGTCAATGTCTTCTTTGGAGGAGTGTATTTAATGGCAGATATCTTACTTTCTAGTTGAGCTATTGTAATCTTGTTAATCTCTAGATGAAAGAGTCTAACAGATTGGCTAGGTCCTGATGGGTCAATTATTCTTGAACTCAAGTTGCTCATCTCACTGGTTTTTAGGACCGTATGATAACGGACCTTAGTTTCCAGTGGAGTTTTCATCATATAAACTGTTCATCTCATCCAGACATTGTGAGTGTCACACGGACGTATTACGTAGATACCAATCGGGGTATGAAACTAATCATGTTATAGTGAATGCTCAAATTGAAACGATAACATTTGGCGCCAAATATTAGAGAGGATATCAAATGAAATACTTCCCCCTCAAAACAAAAGGATGATATTGGAGATAAGAGTTCGAGGCATACGTTCTTGTGAAATATATGGAGAGTATTGGCGAGCTTGAAAGTCTTATTCGTGCTTGGTTCCGGTGGACATACCACGAGAGGATTGATTCTTAGTAATCAAATTGAAGATGAGAAATTCTTCATTGTACCATGGGAATCAGAAATCACCAAGCAGAAGGTGGGGAAGAATTACTTCAGCGTCATCTCACCAAGATTTAGAGCAAAAGATAATCGAATTATGACTGTTCTTCGTACCCTCTTTCTATTTCTTCATAGTCTAATAATCCTATTTTATGTTCGTCCAAATGTCGTAATATCAACAGGTTCTGGACTTACAATTCCCCCCTTTCTTCTCGCCTCATTCTTCAGAATAAAGACAATCTATGTAGAAAGTCCTAGTCGGGTCTTCTACCCATCAAAAGCAGGTAAGATCCTTATTGGCAAGACCAGTTTGTGGTTGAGTAGTTGGCCTGAATTAGCTGAACGCTATGAGGGCGTCGATTACAAGGGGATGATCTTCTGATTTTTGTGACTGTTGGAACTTCACTTCCACATGATGAATTAATCATGAAAATAGATAGCTTGGTCAAGGTTGGTAAGATCAAAGCTGATGTCGTTGCACAAATTGGAGAAGGAAAATATATTCCAAAGAATATCGAATACGTCAGATTTGCTCCAAGCTTGGAGGAATACTATCTCAAGGCAGAAATCATAGTCAGTAATTGTGGTGCAGGTACAATCATGGAGAATGTGACAAAGGGGCGCAAACTCATTGTTATTCAGAATCCGGACATCACAGGTGGGCATGAATGGGAATTAGTTACTAAGATGGAGGAGGGCGACCATCTAATCTGGTGTAAGGAACTAGATGAATTAGAAAGCTCTATTCATACAGCTTCCTCAATGCAATTCAAAAGGTTCGAACCAAAGCAGCTTATTCTCTCGAAATTGATTGAAGAAATCACTTCATAGAAATAAGCCCTATAACTAGATAGGACCCATTTCTCGGTACTAATGCGTTAGTTTCCATTTACCACTTGTAATCGGAGGGTGAAACTGAGGCAATATCAGAAGATTGACTTCTATGTCTAATACTGATTGCTATTACAACAATGATGATGACAATGGAACCGATACCGGCACTGATTATCAAGAATTCTATTACGCTCATCAGTCCAGCTCCAGTTACCATTACAAGAACCCAATCTGTTGCACTTTCACCTGCTGTATTGTAGACATGGATGGAATAGTTGTGTATTCCTGGTACAAGTCCATCAACATTGACGGAAATAACTGAACCATTCCACGAACCAGAGTCAACAAGTTCATCATTCACAAAAAGTTCAAAGGAATCAGGTATTGTAGAGAATGGTATCCAAGATAATATATTCCCTGTAGCGTTGACTGGATAGATAATATCATCAGGACTGTCTATGCTAATGACTTCTTTAAATTCACCTGTTATATTGATATCATTCACAAAATAGT
>JABCSP010000134.1 GCA_018238825.1 Candidatus Thorarchaeota archaeon
ACCAGTGACTGGAGGAACAACAACCGGTACCGAAGAGGGTGGACAGATTCCTATGGATCTTTTGATGATTGGTGGAGGCGCAGTCGTAATCATCCTTGTTGGCGTTTTCTTTGTAAAATGGAAAGCATAATCTGTACAACATTTGAGAGGGATCAAAACTTCAGGTTCAGATCCCTCTTTCTACTTTTGTGAATGACTGACTGATATCATTCTACAGTTTGAGCCACTAGTGGAGGTTCCTCATGACGGTTTTTCTTTTCCCTGGAGTACCATGGATTAGCTATTCCTAGTCCTATGAAAATCATTGAAATTGCTAGCAATACATCGGGGATATAAAACATCGAGGTTGACATTAAAGAAATTCTCAGAACCTGACTTGCCATTGCGAAGAGAATGGAAGCTATCAGAAGTTCACTTCGGACTTCTTTCAATCGTCCAGTCTTCCAAGTTATGATGAAAGTGACTGTCATCATGATACTGATGCCAATCATCACAGGTATTGCCAACATCATGATAATTGTTTCAGAGGCTCCAAGTAGTGCTACTGAGATCCAATACATGACGAGAAGAATCACAGTCCTGCCATGATACTTCTTATGGGATGGTGCCCAGATTTGAAGAAGTGTCGCTGAGATTGGTAGTATTCCTCCACCAATTAACAGTGTACGAAATCGAAAGAGCTCCATTGTGGACTCAAGCACACCACTGTTACATAATGTCAGTACCAACGAATTTGCCGCCTGACAAATTACAGATATTGAAAAGACCAATGGAAGGTCGCTCGTAAGACGAACTTCCTGTTTATACCATTTCCAGCCCAGCAATAAACCGGTTGCTGCGGATATTATAACCGTCAAAATACCTGATAGAATGAGAAATTCTGTTCCTGTTTGCATTTTTTACACCATATAATCTTACTATTTCTTGTCGCTATCTTTACCAATTAATCTCCACCAAAAATCAGTCACTTGTTCAATTCGATATTTCCAAAGAATTATGAAAAGAGGAATAAATGTCAATAAGAATGTCAGAAGTGTGGCAGTCATTATCCCACTATTTGAGAAGACCATATCGGGACCTTGAGAAACTGGTTCGGAACCAACCTTGAAGCATTCTCTTACAAAATTGATGATGGTATGAGCGACTATTGGACCTACGAGTGATTTACCAGAACTGAATCGTTCATAATATATGCCAAATAGAAGACCTAGAATGGTTGCACCAAAGACAATGGTGAAAACTTGGGTCATAACTTCCGTCGTTGTTCCCCCATTCAATAGAGGCCATCCGGCATGCCATAAACCAAACAGCACAGCAGATATCATAATCGATGCATTCACACTGTATCGTGTTTTGAAAGCATTTTGTAGAAGACCTCTGAAGAGAGTTTCTTCAAGGAATGCATTGACCAAGAAAAAGATGAACATGTATCCAAGTAATCCTTCATTTATGATATGTAGTTGAAGAGGGTAAGTAGGGTCAATAAAGAGGGCAAATACAATAGTTCCACCAAGATCAATTCCGACAGCAAATATTATGCCAATCATAATTCCAATTGTCAAACGAGCCTGTAATTTATCTCGAGATAAGCCTAGGACTGAACCTATTTCGTGTGGACGATATTTCCAGAAAAATCCCAGTAGGATTAGAAATGGAAACAGCTTTGATGGGAAAATGTTCATCCAGGTACTGCCAAGACCGAGTACAAACTGATCTACAATTCTCCAAGCCACAGCAATTGTGAGCATGATACCTGCTATTTTCAAAAGACCTGATGAGGTCCACGACGATAGTTCTTCATGTTCAGACTCGACATTTTCTTGTATCTGTGTTGTTACCATATATCTGGCCTCAATTCTAGTATGAGCTGCAATGTGGTCAGTTTCTTTCAATTTAAGCACCGATATACTGGTTTGGTAGTCTGAAGTGTAGTTCAGCGCTAACAGCAATTTTAAAACTGGAAGTCCGCAGCAAAAAGTCCGGAAGCTACTTACGTTAGTGGTGAATCTAAATGTCAGAAGTCGCAGCAATGAGGTCCTTCAATCGCGAACTTGCAGCGGTTGTAGGCGCAACAATAGAAGTCGCAACAAAAGATGGTAAAAACTACTCAGGTATTCTCAAGGGAATTGATCAGAATACATTGAGCATTGTTCTATCAGAGGTTGTCGACTTGAAAGATGGAAATAATATTCCAAAGATATTCATCTATGGAAACAGCATTGTATCATTTTCCGTAGCTGAGATAGAGGTCAGTCTTGAAGGCCTAGCAAAAGAGTTAGAGAAGACCTTTCCACCAGGTGGAGTCCGTTTCTTTAGCGAGACCGGTGTAATCGTAATCATGAATAAAATTCGCATAACACCAGAGGGTGTCGATGGATCAGGACCGCTATACGAACGAGTAGCCGCAATCGCTGATGATTGGTTGAAAGAACATGGTCTCACATAGTAACTAACTATGAACAAATACTGAAATGGAATGATTTCCTTAAGCCAAACTAGTCAATATGAGATTCATTGCTGCATCTCTGCTTCTATCTCTTTGAGTGATATCTGGAATCCCTTTGCTAACACCTCATCACGAATTCGTTGGTACCTTACTGAATCTGACAGAACCCACTTGATTACCTTCAACCTCTTTCGTTTATCATCAGGAGGAGCAATCAATGCCACTATCATAGCATCATCAAGAGATTTAGTTGCTGCACGGAATAGAGCGGAAACTCTACCAGTTCCAACATAATATGTAATATCCTCAAAAGCATCTCTAGTATCAACACCAAAGCTATCTAGTAGAGCTTGTTCATGCCTCATCAATAGAGGTTTGTTTGATTCGATAAACGAATATAGCCAACTTGTTGGACCTGATACAGTTGTATCCTTACATTTTGCGAATTCTGATAAAACAGCGCTAGTCAAAATATATCGGGGATATGACTCTCGGTTTGGGAATGAGTTCTTCTCAGTATAAGTACCATATTTCTGAATAATTGATACAATCTCTTGTTCAGAAGAACGCTCAATCTCATATTTCAAATCCTTTTCAGGATCAATCAATGCCACTGCTCGAGTCCATCTAAAAGAATAATGACTTTCAGTAATGCGGGCGAAATCTCCATCCTCAGGCCACAATTGTTTCAGATACTCTATCTGTACCTCAATTGGTCCATTCAGGATGAAATCAGGAATACCCTTGTTCTGCACCGTCTTGTCGCCCACTGTAAAACCACGATTTTCAAGCATCCTACCTAATACACTTGAATATCTGAGATCGTGAGTGCCTTTCTCATCAACGGTTTCCGTATAATCAACATCCCCGAAGAACTCTACATGCTTCTTGAATATCCGGATACGATCAACATCCGCCTCACAATAACAGAAGACCCGAAATTGATCAATATGCCCATCCGACAACCCAGCCCCAAACAGTCTAGCAAATGCCATATCGATCTCCATTGTGTCATCAGAGAACTTGGGATTACGTATGAGACGTCTATCGAACCTACCAATTGCAAAGATTTCGTCTTGTATGTCCTGAATGGTCAAATCGCATGAATCGAGTAGCAATGACAACGTGGACCCCTTAAGATAAGATGCTTGAGAATGTAGGTCAGAGTTCATTCCACGACTAGTCACAGTCCTGTCATAATCAGCAACTTGATGAACAAGACGACTGAGGGATATTTCTCCCTTGATGTCAAGCCTTTCCTTTGCCATAGAAAGGAGTACATCTACTGTTTCTTGACCTTGGAAGTGGAACATCTCGTCATTGTATATTTGCATCCAATCAGTTTCTCGGATATTCTCGAGTCTTAAGTAGACTCTAGATGAGATAACACCCAGACGTAACCGTTGTGGACTGTGCTTATCGAATCCTAATTGCTGATTCAATGCTTGTTCTATCTCGGAACAGTTATTCTCACAAAAGTTGACGACTCCTTTGAACCACTCCTGTCCAGTAGGAGTATATCTATGGAGATCAAGCCATCGTACATTGGATGAGATATCAGTTTTCTCATAGATAGTCCTGATAGATGATGCAAGAGTATCAATATCTGGGTTCTCCAAATCCTTGTACTGATGCAACTCTCTGAAGACCAATTCAGGTTCTACCCTGTTCTCAAAGGCAAGAGGGGGAAGCTTTCCTTCGTATATGAGCCTCAAATCTTCATGTAGCAACAATGTGGACTGTAGTTTTGGAGCAGACTTACCTGACAGGTAGAGATTCAATCGATCTCCCGAGATATTCAGCATCTCTGCCAGTTCTTCTTGAGGGATATCGGGTATTGTATCAGACTGCTGCATCTCCTTCAGTTGTAGATACCCACGCATATGGCGATCCATATCACTGAATCCTTCCATATCGAGGACGTGGGAATGCCTACAGAGGAGTTGATTATACTGAACCTCGTCTTTGATAAGTTGTCGCCTTTCGATGGTTTCAACCTCATCTAACGACTGGTTCAGGACCTTACGTATTACTCGAGGGATGCTCTTTTCCTCTATATACCGACGTGCGTCCAGTCGATCAATCCCTACTCGTTTAGCAATATCACTGAGCACGCCGCCATCTACTAGCTCATCAAGGAATCTGTAAAAGCCGCAAGCATTCTCATAGTCTTTCTTGAAGTATGGCAAGGTCTTCGTTCTCATTTCATGATGAGGAGTGTCCAAGCACGCATCCAAACTAGTTTGAGTGTCGAGTCCCTGAAGTTTTTCCCGTATCTCAGACACCAAGATCTCTGCTTTTTCTTTTGTTAGAGCATTCTCATTGATAATGCGATATGAGCTTGGTCGTGCTTTTTGTAGCACCCATGCCTCTATTGTGGACGAAGGATATTCATTCTGTTTGGCAAAATCAGCAATCTCCCTGTATGTCACCCTGTTTCGATGACCAAATTCTTGGGTGGTCCTCATATGCATGGAAATCTGATGTCTTATGTTGTCAAACCTCTGATGCTTGAAGATGCCTGGAATGAGGTCCTGCAGAATTGTAATAACTTCCTCCTCAGAATCAACAGGGGTACCCAAAATCTGGGGTCCCCAGAATTTGACCTCGTGCTCTTTGATTTCTTGTATTTCTCTTGTATCTTTACTACTTTCGCCAAGAAAATCAGCATTGTATTTGCGAATGATATCATCTCGCTCTTCAGTGGTTAGTGAATGTTCCTTGAGGCCATTGGTTTCAAGTTTACATTCTTCATCTGAAAGTTCTTCGATATCTCTCAAGTTGTACAACTCCGCATTTTCATGCCCTCAATTTCAAATGATTGCATCAAGCAACTAATTGGTCAGTCCGACCAAAGACCTTCTCGATCATGAACCAATCACTAGCGCTGACTCTACTACCTCTGACTTCGGAAATTCCAAAAACCAGCTTCATACACAACCCTGTGGTCAACAGTAAGAAACTGAGTGCCATTAGTACAAGACCGAGGATATACTGGGAAAGGTGGTGCCAAGACTCTACCTGAGCATAGAGGACGTACCCCACCAATCCAATCATGACTGAAATGAGTACATGCAGTTTGATCGACCCTAGGAAACCAGATTCGATTGTTAGGTCCGCATACATTTGTAGTGATGGAACCACCACTGCCATAGCACGGAATCTTCCTGCTGGCTCGCGTTTCCCTACAGCCCACAGCTCGTCACCAATATTCAGGGGCATGACCACTTGCCTATTGAATAGGACAAGGGTCTGTGACTGTCCATTGTCCACACGTACTGCACGATGCATAGTTTCAATACTACCCTGTGTGTTGCCGATGTCCTTACTGTCCATAGAAACCACTCTTCCCATCTCACAGGTATAGGAGTATTCTGGGTCATCCACTCTATTCAGAACCCGTTCGAGCTTCGATGCTTTACCTAGCATGTTTCCTATGTTTAGTCTTGTATTCATTCTCTATTCCTCATCATTGTTGTTGAATTCACTATCAATTTTGTCTAACTCATCAGTAATTCCAGAGTGTGTTCGATTCTCCTCAGAATAGTAACGAACAGCACAACTTCCTTTCGTTTCATGAATTTTCACCTGAATTGTTATCCTTTGTCTACCTTTTACACTCACACCAAACATAGTCCGCAGTATTTTGGTGGAATTATCTTATGAAAATCAGTGACGAGAAGTATCAAGTATCTATGCACAATGTGAGAAGTTCAACACCAGACCTTAGAATTGGAAAAAGCGGGTTATGGTAATCTCAAAACGCCAAATT
>JABCSP010000135.1 GCA_018238825.1 Candidatus Thorarchaeota archaeon
AAACTACCGTTCTCTCTTACACTCAATGAACTCATCAACATGTGTTCTTGCTAAGAAGTCGTTGATTTGATATCTTGGGTGTTTGAAGCTGTAAGAGCTTATACTAGAGAGTTCTCCACCGATTCCGCGATCCATGGCAATCTTTACAGCCCTGACCACGTCGATGATTACACCACCGCTGTTTGGTGAGTCTTGTACTGATAGCTTCAAGTCAAGATCAAGTGGAAGGTCTCCAAAAGCTCTTGATCTCACGCTGATGTAACAGACTTTATTGTCATCCAAGAATGGAACATAGTCACTAGGCCCAATTTTGGTTGGCAATTCATAGTCTACACAGCTTGTAACTGCTTCAGTCTTGCTTATTCTCTTTGAGGTTAATCTGTCTTCTACCTGCATGTTTTCAAAGTCAGTGTTACCACCGATGTTTAGCTGGTAAGTATTTTCGAGAATCAATCCTCTCTGGTCAAATAGTTGAGCTAGAACTCTGTGGAGAATTGTAGCGCCTAGTTGACTCTTGATATCATCCCCAGCACAGGGTAATCCTGCTTTTTCAAATCCTTGTGCAATTTCTGATTTGGGATCTGAAACAATAAACTCGGGAATAGCGTTCACATAGCCTACTTCTGCTTCAAGAGCTGCTCGAGCATAGAGTCTTGTACTATCGGCACTTCCAACAGGAAGGTATGTTACTAGTACCTCTGCTTTTGATTTTCTGAGTTCTTCAGCAATATCAACTGCTTCCATCTCCTTCTCATCATATGCAAAGAAGGACTCTCTCATGTGAGGTGCTACACCATCAGAAATTGGTCCTGGTAGGACTTTCACACCCATCTTTGGTACATCTGGTGCGAATTTCACACAGCAATTGGGTTCAACCCATATTGCGTCTGCGATATCTAGACCTATCTTTTTTCTATTTGCTTCAAAGGCTGCGACGAATTTAATATCCTTTGGAAAATAGCCACCAAAATCCACGTGCATTAGACCTGGAACTTCATCCCCCGCTTTTGAATTGCGGTAATAGTGTGTTCCTTGGACGAGTGCTGAGGCACAGTTACCAAGTCCTGCGATTGCTACACGGACGTCTCCCATTTTATCATCACCTTATTTAGGTATTCTATGGTCGTAGAATAGTTGTCAATTTAACCTTTGTGTCGAGGTTGTAAATCATTTTTCTTCGTTCTATTCAGGATCTTTCTCTTCTTCCTCACTTTCTGTTTCATATTTTGTATGAAGCGTTTTTTTGGCATTGGCAATAGTTTTCTTTCCAATACCTGCAATCTCTCCCCATTCATCTGTACTAGATACCACCTCATAAGGAGATCCAAATCTTTTGAGTAGGCTTTTCGCTCGTACAACGTTGACTCCTGGGAATCCTGCAATGAAGAACTCTTGCTCATCCGACATACTATCTAGACCCTTTCGAGTACGAATGACTGGAAGGCGATCTGTCTTCTTCTTCTTACCTTTTTCACCGAATAGCGTTCCATATAGTAATCCAGCTGAGTGTAGAGCATTAAAGCCCTCCAAGACCTCTATTCCTTTGTCTCGTATACTTTGAATCAGCGCATCTAGTGAACTTGGATGGATGTAGGCTGCTCTCTCCATTGTTACGAAGAATGGTTTTCCCTTAGTCTGCTTGCTTGAGAATGGAATATACACACATCCCTTCACGGGGTCTCTTCGAATAGCAAGAATATTTTCAATCAGAACATACGGCTTCTCATATTCTAACAAAGCATCCATTTGTTTTGTTAAACGAGGAACTCCTGCAGCACTTCCTTTGAGAGTATTAACCAAATCACTTACTGTTTTACGTTCTATCGCAATACCATCAGAGCCAAGGATATCACCGATTGGAATCTTCTCGATTGTGTATCTGATACCTTCCTTATCCATCATAGACATGAGATGTTTTACTGAATTGATGGATTTACCTCCAGTTTCGTGCACATCAATAACAATCTCAGGTACATTTCCGAAAAGATCCGACTGCATGAGTTCACCTTCAGAAGAGTGTCATTACTGCTGCCATGGAGACCTCTCTAGCTAGGTTTACGTCGTCAGATGATCCAATTACTATTACATCTCCATCCTCTGGTCGTAAGCTCTCAATCACAAGCAATGTTTCTTGTTCATATTCTTGAAGAATGTGAAAATCATCTGGAGGCATTACCAAGCTACCAGATTTCTGGATCAAAGTTGTAGCTCCAGCTTTATCATACCCTCCTTGAATTATTGCTTCATCACGTTGTCTTACCCCATCCGAGATCCTTGATGAAGATCCTTTGACAAGATTGGCAAATGCAAATTCGTACATCACAAGCCTTCTGATATCGAGAGTCAATCCGAGGGGGACATCGTGTGAAATACTATCAAACAGCTTCTTACCCTTCGATGTGAGTCTTTGCCCTTGTTTTCCTTCCGCCTCAATATAACTCGCTTCAGAGAGACGTTTCAATAGGGTTCTGACACTACCTTCTCCTATGGACATCTTTTCACAGAGTTCGTATCTACCCAGAGGTTGTTCTCTTCCAATGAGAATCAGCGCAACAGCTGCATGATATGATTTGAAAACTGGTGCAACTCGCCCATCTGCTGGTTCAGATAACTCAATGAAGTTGTCTTTCCATGTCACAATCTTCCACACTCATTATTATCTTAGAGTTGCTCTCTTTTTACTCTTAGCTCAGAGACCGTTTCCCATTGAATAAGGTATTGAGTTGCTGTTTCATAGTCACATCGAGTTTTGGAACAATAGCTGGGAATATTATTGCATTTGAAACAACATGCAATGCAAAGAATGTACTACCGGTTATCACTGCAATGAAATAGGGTATACCGAACCATATTGAATAACCTAGGGTCGTAATAAGATCAAAGAATAGCGTGACAACCGCTCCAACAATTGCTAATTCAATCTTCATTCCTCGGGTCCATGATTTATCGCTGTCTTTACGTCCCATCAACATTCCAGCTATAACCACAAAGATCCACCCGATTAATTGTGTAATCCAAACCGTGGGGATAAATGGCCCCCATGGATTGAAGAAAGCGTAGATAATTGAAACAATGAGGACACACCAAATTCCCATCCCTAAACCAAAGAGGTATGCTGTCACAAATAGCACACTTGAGCCAAGCTCAACATTGGGAATAGCCACTAGGACGTAATTTCCCACAAGAGCAAGAGCCGACATGATTGCAGTCACTGCAACCCATCGACTCTTGTTTGTTTCATGATATGGTTTGTGTGCCTCCATTCAACCACCTACGCTCAGTTCTTACTTTCTTTGACGAACCACTATTGTGATTAGAATCACCGCGATTATGCATGCAATTGCTATATAGTAAAGGGTCATTGGTGGAAATGGCCCTGAGTATGTGATGTCACGAAATTCAATCTCCAACCAGTATGGCTCACTGTCCCCTCCAAACCAAAAGCTCGTATTTGCATAGAGCAGAACTCCTGTTGTGATATCATAGATTAGACAGGTTCTCTGGGGGTCTCCTGCAAATGGTGTATCTTGCTCATAATCAAGTGTGATGGCTTCAAACTCGATATCACCAATTGTTACATTGCCATAAGATGAAGTCATCGTACCATTCATCCAATTCCCAGATATTCTCTCTGCAGATGAATATGCTGATGTATTCAACTCGTTGAAATTACTGACACCTGTTTCAACGAATAATCCTGGTTCGAATGCGGAGTATATTCCCACACCAAGAACTAGGTCTCTTGCTACATCAGTATCGTTCGTCATGATTGATACATTTCCAATATTCAGTAGACCTTCGACATCACCATTGATATCTCCTACAGTGAAAGATAGTGTGCTATCAGCGTCAATCAGACAATAACCAGCTCCTGTGAAGTACATGTTGAAGGCTGATTGTGGAGCTTGAGTTACTTGCCAATTCACAACAGTGGTTCTGTCTTCTGCAGGTTGAATATCCATAGCATAAGCCATGCTACCAACTATCATGTTCATTGAAAGTATTGCTATAAGAATTGTAAATGCAAAGATTTCTTTTTTTTTCATTGGATCATTTTCTCCTCAATGTTCTCCTGTGGAGTATAGCTAGGAATACAATACCTCCTGTGACAAGGAGTACCCCTCCTACAATTAGCGTCATATCTGGTTCAGGAGTACTGTGAAAGCCTGATATCGTTCTGTTCCAAAGTACTGAATCTCCATCATGCAAATTGTATAGATTCGCTGCTACACTGGCGTAATTCTCATTTACCCAGTACTGCCATCCATGACTTTCATCTTGGTAGACTCCATCGATAGCAGTGATGAAAACGCGATTACCTGTCCACTGTACATCAACTTCGAACAACATTACTGTCAAGTTGTACACAGTTGTGGCAGTTAATCCTGAGAAGCTTACGACTGTACCATTTCCAAAATCAATGACGAGATTTATTCCCGTTGCAGCGAGTGTATTCTGTGTATCGAGTTGAGATGCTTGGGCGTTTGAAGGTGTGACCACAAGGAGCACAACAATCATACATGTAATCAATCCAACTCGTTCCATCATAGGTTCTCTCCATAGGATAGGATAACCTATCCTACAACACTGTGAATTTAAGAGTTCCTCTTATTCAGAGTAATGATGGTACTATACACCGAAGCATCTATACGGTAAAGGCTCTGGTGAACCATGAGCGCTATATCAGGGGAATTTATTATTTGAACATTGAACTTAATCGCAAGGGTTTCCTTTTTGTCTTAGAAGGCATAGATGGTTCAGGAAAAACAACTGCATGTCAACAATTGACGGAGATCCTTCTTAGCGATGGATATGATGTAGTTCACCTGAGAGAACCAACAAATGAAAGTCCATGGGGGAAAGAAATCCGAGAGCGATCACCTCAGGGAGAACTCAGTCCATCTGAAGAACTTGATTTGTTTGTGAAAGATCGAGAATGGCATATTCAAAACCGGATTAATCCAGCATTGCTTGCAGGACAAATTGTGCTTATGGACCGTTACTTCTTTGCAACTGGTGCGTATCAATCTGGGGTCACGGGGATTCATTGGAAAGAAATTCTTCGGATGAATCGTGAGGATATTCATGCTCCTGAGCCTGATGTTATATTCATCTTGGATGTGGATGCAGAAACTGGTTTGAAAAGAGCTACTGGTCGTGAGAATAAAGCGAATTTACAATTTGAAAAGTTGGATCGTCTGATTGGTGTTCGGAAGGTATACCTTGAGTTTGTAGACCAAGATGCCGGCACATACAAAATCATCGATGCTCGAGAATCTCTTGCAGCAGTTGTTGCTGAGATATATGACACAATAATACAGAGAGTAAAATACAGGCACGAATAATCACAAAGGTGAAAAGGAACGTTTCCTTCGGGTGCTGTATATATCTAGGTAATACTGTCGCGGACCAATAAGTGACAAGGTTTTTTAGTGTCACTCGCTAAACCGTAATTACTCTAGCTCTACGTAGAGCAAAACCCAAGGGACTGGGAGAGAAGTTAAATGCCCGTTGCAATGCTGCTAATAGATTGGGACTCTAAGATTGGTGCAGTTCTGAAGTCGAAGGTACCATCTGATTTTGCTGATTATTATCGAGAAGATCTTAACACTGAAATCATGCGTATTTTCACATCACACGCCATGGGTGATGCTACTGCTGGATTTTCGTCATTGAGTATTCGAATTGGTGGCGAAGAATATAGTGTAGCTTCTTACTATACTGGAGTTGTACGAGAAGAAGAACAATACTGTGTTTCTCTTTTACTGACTCCTTCTGAAGACCCAAAAATGTATGAGGCTGCAATAACATCAGTTGTGACTCCATTAACAAATGCTGTTGTCGCTTTGACTGATGCTGAATTGCAGGACGAACTCGATAACACCTACCGTCGAATTATTCGGCTTGCTGGAATGACTGACGAATCTCGTCTAGCGCGACTATTCTCTGATGAAGTATCTCGGGCTGTATTCCCGAAGTTATGGAAGGGCGGTATCTCCAAGGAGGAGCTAGAAGAGTGGTTGAAGATGGTTACTGGTCTTCCAAGCGTTAGCGTGGATTCTATTGTTGCTCCCTTCGAAGAGCTTGGTCTTGTTAAGACTGAGTGGGTGGATGAGATTGGACGGACTTGTGTCTTCATGATTAAGGACCTTGAAGTATTCCGTGCTCCACCCCTTGTGGCAATGGAAGCAGCTAGTAGCGTTCTCGACCCAGA
>JABCSP010000136.1 GCA_018238825.1 Candidatus Thorarchaeota archaeon
AATTCTCCCACATATTTTGGATGCCGTATTGCGCTGCAATTCTGACTGTTAGATAATCATCATTTAAAAAATCCAGAAGGATGGGTATCGATCTTGGATCACCGATATCACTCAAAGCCTTTGAGACCATATACCGAACCGATTGACGTTCTTCGTCTTTCCACTTCATAATCGGCATAACTGCAGAGGTATCCTTAATCTTGCCTAATGCTGATATAACACCAAGTCTCGCTTTCTTTTTCTTAAGAAGAGGGATCAAAGAATCAACAGCCATTGTGTCCTTAGCTTCACCGAAAACATAAATTGCATTTCCCCTTCGACGAAGGTTTTCGTCATGTAACGCCTTAAATAGGCAAGGTCGCATAAGTTCAGGAACTTCTTTAGTAAAATTTTTAATTCAATATAATTTATGAAATTTTTTATGTAAATCTTCTGTAATTGCTACAGCAGAAATTAAAAATAAACTAGAAATAAAACTTAGAAAAATAATTGAAATTAATATCCATAGTATATAACAATTAAGTTCTTTTTGCCAATAATAATTAAAAATGTAAGGGACCAGTATGAAAATCAGAATTCTAGTCATTGATGATGATGAGGATCTCTTATTCCTTGCAAATAAGTTCCTAGCAAAACAGAATGAGAGTTTTGATATTGAATCATCTTTAGATTCACAACATGCACTTCGCAAGCTTGATGAAGAGCAATATGATGCGGTAATTTGTGATTTTCATCTAGGTCAAGATCAGATGAATGGGCTAGAGATATTACAATGGATTCGAGAATCAGGAAATAGTATCCCATTCATAATCTTCACAGGAGTAAGTAGAGAGGAAATAGCCATCCAAGCTCTCAACCTTGGAGCGGATTACTATTTAGAAAAAGGGGAAGATCTTGAAGGACTTTTCATCGAAATTGGTCACCATATCAGAAATGTTGTAAATAGCCGAAAGACTGCTCAAGCCTTGGAACTAAGTGAAGAGAGATATAGACGTATTGTTGAAGACCAAACTGAATTCGTTGTTAGATGGTTCCCAGATGGAATACGGACTTTCGTTAATATGAATTATTGCAAATTCTTTGGATTAGACGAGTATGAAACTATTGGGACTTCTTTTTATGACCTACTGGAACCAAGCGACTTGAAATCACTACGAGATTGGATAGATTCAGTTACTCCAGAGCATCCTACAAGGATGCATGAACAGAGATACATTCGACCAAATGGCCATATTGAATTTACAGAATGGACTGATAGAGCACATTTTGATGAAAATAATAGACTAATTGAAATTCAATCTGTTGGCAGAGATATAAATGAACGTAAACAAATGCTTGAAGCACTGCAAAGAAGCGAAATCAGGTTTAGGGAATGGATTACTTCGCTCCCTGAAGGAATCAGTATAACTGATCTTGATGAGAATTTAGCTTTCGTTAACAACACTTTTGCTCGTTTACTAGGATACTCAGTGAATGAACTTGTTGGCATGAATGTGTTTAATCTCGTGCCGCCAGAGCAAATCGATGAAGTACTGCAAGAATCCTTACACAGACAAGGGGGATTATCCACAACCTATGAGCTCAAAATGAAAAGGAAAAATGGAGAATACGGTACTTTTCGAATATCGGCAGTACCCGAGAGGGGAAAAGATGATGAAGTAAAGGGCACTATAGCTGTTATATCAGATATTACCGACTACAAGCGATCAGAATTAGCAGTTAGAGAAGAGCGAGATCGCACAATGATGTATTTGGAAATTATGGGGACCTTCTTCCTTACGCTTGATGCAGAATGTCGAATTTCTCTCATAAACAGAAGAGGATGCAAAATTCTGGGATATAGTTCGCACGAAGTAATTGGTAAGGATTGGGATCAATTTCTTTCTGAACATGAAAAGGATGAGATGCATAAAAATTGGGAATCTCTCAAATCTGGCGAGATTGAAAGATTTCCGCATGTCGAAAGAACTTTAGTAAACAGGAGAAATGAAGAGCGAATTATTAATTGGACAACAATTGCGCTCAAGGACAAACAGGGGCAATTTACTGGCACCATTAGTTCAGGCGAGGATGTAACCGAAATTAGGGCAGCTGAAGAAGCCAGGAAAAAATCAGAGAAGAAATATCGTCTTCTCTTTACATCTGCTAACGATGCGATTCTTCTAATTCGAAACAATGTAATAATTGAATGTAATGATAAAGCACTGGGTACTTTTGCAAGTACTCGAGAACAATTGCTTGGAAAATCTCTCTTCAATCTATCCCCAATTCATCAAACAGACGGCAATTTATCAAAGAATAAAGGATTAGAACTAATTGAAGAAGCAATAGTTAAAGAACCACAAATTTTTGAATGGCAGCACATCAAAAATGATGGAATACCTTTTGATGCGGAAGTAAGCTTGAGTGCAGTTAAACTTGGAGATGAAGTACTCGTTCAAGCCATTATTAGAGATATAACTCCAAGAAAATTAATTGAACGCAACATCCATGATGCGGAAGAAAAATATCGTTTACTATTTGAATCTGCAAACGATGGAATATTCTTGATGCGGAATGATATTTTCATCGAATGTAATGATAGAAATTTGGAGATGTTTGGTTGCACAAAGGAGCAGATTTTGGGCGATACACCGTATAGGTTCTCCCCTTCACATCAACCAAATGGTCGGCCGTCAATGGAGATGGCCTTAGAGAAGATTTCTGCAGCAATTAGTGGGCAACCACAATTTTTTGAATGGAAGCATATCAAATACGATGGAACCCCCTTTGATGCAGAAGTGAGTCTAAATGCAATCACTTTTGGAGACGATACTGTTATTCAAGCTATCATTCGAGATATAACCGAAAGAAAGATTGCTGAAGAAACATTGAAGATTGAGGATCTTCGTTCAAGGACTATTATTGACTCGATGAATGAGGTCATCTTTGTTATAAATAAGCAGAATCAGTTTATTGCATATTATGGAAAAGCGACTCATTTTCCATCGGCGGACTTGGACAACATCATTGGACAGGGATTCATTGCAATTGCTCCTAAAGAAGTTGCAGATAATTTTACAGATATTGCAAATAATATTCGATCAGATGGTAAACCTGCTACTATAAGTTACCATCTAGTAATTGATGGAATCGAAATCTGGTATTCAGCTTCACTCAGCCTACATGATGATAGAGAGTCTATTATTGCAGTAGTTCACAATATCACAGAACAAAAGAAAATCGAATCGATTCTACGACAACAAAAAGAAGAACTGCGCGAGCTTGCTCATATCATGTCACATGATATTGGAAACAAACTACATGTTGCAATGCCTCTTCTGGAGCTATTGAAAGAAGATAATGATCCTGAAATCATACAACGTATTACTGCCATAATCGAACAATCCGCCAAATCATTGCGTTCATCCGCAAAACTAGCAGATACAGGACACTTCATTGACACGAAGCAAGTTATCAATCTCAATATACTCTTTCAAAGAATGGCGGATATCACTATTCCTGAAGATATCGCTTATAGTCAAGAATTACTTCCACGGGTGTTGGGAGATGAGAATAAACTAGGTCAGGTTATTATGAATCTGTTCCAGAATGCAGTTCAACATGGTAGTCCATCCAAGATTCAAGTCAAGACCATGAAGGTAGAAGGAGGAGTTATCCTTCAGATAATTAATGATGGTATTCCAATAGAATCTGAAATCAGAGGAGAAATTTTCAGGCGTGGATACACTACGAAAAGCGGACGAAGTGGACTTGGTCTTTCTATAGTTAGAAAGATAGTACGAGCACATGGTTGGGACGTAGGAATTGATGACTTGAAGGATACTACCTTCAAAATTACTATTCCAAGTAGCGATATTGTATGAAATTAGCATCCATTTTACAGATTTCGAGTATTTTGACACAGGTAGTCCACAAGAAGTAAGTTTAAATATTTCCGATATTTTCGAAATAATAACAATAACTTTAGGTGTATTAGAATGGTAAAGACAGTAGAAGCTCCACCTGATATGGGACCGATGATTGAAAATATCGAGGCCAAATATGAGGAATTCTTCAAGAGTGATTTGAAATATCTTCCCGAGCAGGGTAGAATTGAACTCATTGGAGACAATGTAATGTTCATTGGGCTTAGAACCCTAGCGCTTTCTTTGAAAGACGAACTCGATAGTGTTCTCGGCGAAATGGGCAGAGATATGCTCATGTATAGACTTGGACAATCTTTTGGTAGATCCGAAGCAGAGCGATTATTGCCAAAACTAGGTCTTGGTTCACCAGCAGAACGAACAGCTGCAGGTCCAATTTATGCGGCCTATTCGGGCTTTGTACGGGTTCGCCTATTGCCTGGTTGCAACCCAGTTGAAGGAGATGACTTCTTCTTGGTGTATGACCACCCAAACAACTTTGAAGCACAATTATGGAAGGGTGATGGTCGAGCCGCTGAGAACAACATCTGTTACTTCAATGGTGGATACTCATCAGGTTGGTGCGGTGTTGTTGCAGGCGTAGAGCTTGAAGCTGAGGAAATAATGTGCGAAGCCGCAGGAGATCCTGTTTGTCGTTTCATTATGTTTCCAGCTGGTCGCAGAGATGAGTACATGGAAAGAATTGATGAGTTCAAAGCCATCTAATTCTATCTAGACTTATAATTTCATTTGACTAAACTAATGGTAAGAGCTTCTCTCACCATTAGTGAGGTCCCAGTTTTATCAACACATCTCATTTTAGGTATATTGTAATTGTGACAATAAAAGGTGAAAAGGTAGACGAGCAATAACTCACCCGTCTACCCAGTAAGAGAGAAAAGAGAGTCAATCATGAACCTGTGCCGCGCATGCGGTGGACGATAAAACACTTCTCGCGATAAGCCTGATCATCAAGACTACTGATAAAATTCTCAAGTTTCTTGACCCTGGTAAACTCTTCTTCAATTCCGAGGTCTCGTACTTGAATCAAAGCTTTCTTATGTTCAATTCGAACGTATATTCCACCCAGTCCGACCCCGTGTTTCATGTACACTGGTTCAGTCTGATTTTTTACGCGGTAAAATCCTTGTCTTCTGAGCATTCTACTAAACATCATCAATGTTGTCTATCCTCCCGGCAGTTAGACAGAGAAAGTACACGCTTACTACAATATAAAGATATACGGTTTCTTAAAGTACACGCGGCCCGTCCACACCTATTATTTTAGTAGTATCCAGTATGTTTACTGCAAATATCACAGAATTTCTCCGTCTATTCTGCACAAATCATATTCTCCTGCAAATGTATAGTACAATCAAGCTGTTAAGTCACGTTCTAGCTTCCACTAGCTTCTAAAAGGCGCGAATCAATTAAACGTGTACGATTGGAAATATTTCGAAAAAATGTATAGTATCTGAACGTTTACTGACAATAATCGATAACGTGTACTTACTTCAATACCCATTAGATTCATGTTTAATGGGATATTGAAGAAGTTTTCATAATTGTCTTCTTCCATAAGAAACGAAGGTATCTAAATTTGTACTTATCTAGGGCTATATTACAGGTGGGTAAACGCCGCATAAAATAGCCGCCTACACGAGATTGAATAGTACTATAGTAACGCAATAAACCACAAGTAGTTCAAAGAGAAGGCTTAAAACGCCCTAGCAAACTCGACTGACGAGTGACTTATTATGGACCCATGGAGTGATTTTGTTCAATTTATCGTAGTTTTCTTCGCACCCATAGAAGTCATGCCATGGAGTGCCATCACAATACTGATCGTAAATCTGCTCCTTGTAGCATTTTCAGTCGTCGCAACTAACAAGTTAACTGATGTCGAGAAGATGAAAGCAGACATGGAAGAGGTTAAGGTCTGGCGAGAGAAAATGAGTGCTGCAAGGAAATCGATGGATCCTGAAGCACTAGATGAAGTAATGGCAGACCAAGGTCGAATTATGAAAATCAACAGTTCAATGATGGGCGAACGTTGCAAACCCATGGCAGTATACTATATTCCATTTATACTAGTATTCAGCATAATGGGCGCTATGTTTGGGAATTCAGTTGTAGCTGTGCTACCATTCAATATTGACAAAGTACTTCCATTTCTCGTTGGAATGCTCGGAGTTTCTACTCCTGCAGGATTTGGTTTTAGCTTCTACGGATTCTACCTACTGGTAGGTCTAGGTCTCGGCAATCTCATC
>JABCSP010000137.1 GCA_018238825.1 Candidatus Thorarchaeota archaeon
ATTGCGAGTGCCACATTGTATGACCTGCTGGGTTCGAAGGTACTTGCATCTCTACATTTCACTCTAGCAACAATAACAGACGAGTTTTTTAAGAATGCTGTGTCTGAGTACTATTCATTAATCGAGGAAAATGCAGCTCAGAAGTATATTACAACTAAGATTGGAGAACGTGCAGTCAGTATCCTCAAAGTCGGGGAAGTGACAGTCCTAATCATAGTTGGTGACTCTGATGTCTTCTCTGAAAAGGAGATTACAAGCATCAAAAAACTTGATTGGCATGTATCTGATGAGATAGAACGAAATTCAGTACGTGTGTTCAAAGATGACTTTGAGAAAGTTGCTGAAACGCATCTTAGAATTACAGTGAGCATGTGCATTATCACTGTTGCAAAACCTCCTCCCGAAGATATGACCATATCTGCAATTGAGCTGATGATTAAGAATAGGGGAGCAGATAGGAAGTCACTATCTCAACCCATTAACTTGGGCCCCTATTCAATTCGAGTAACTCAGTACTATTATGATGAAATAGCAAATGAAGAATGGTTGAATGAACTACAAGATGTTGATGTATTTGCAGTAGTTGTATCTGGTGTACTTTCAGAGGCGGATAGAGTAAAAGAGATTGTCCAACAAGTAAAATCCAATAATGAAGCCAACATTGTAGTTGTCCCTGGCTCTGATGAAGAACTTGAACGTGCACGTGATATCGAGATGAGTCTTGGAATTGACCTTTGTGATTCTGTTTCTCCAAGACCTACACACCTTCTCTTGTCAATTATTGCATACGGTGGGTTCAGTGATTTGCATCCTGAGCTGGCCCGTGAAAAATGGATTTTGGCAGAGGATGTAGATAAAACCCTAGACTCGTTTTCCATAGAGGATGAAGAACTTGGTCATCAAGCGTTCTTTGTTGTTGACCGAAGAACAGGCGAGGCTGTGTACAGCTACTATTATTATGAACGTTCTCGATTCTTGGAGCTTGCTCCTAATATCGTAGCTGCTATCACAGCTTTTGCGATTGACCAAACCAGTTCAACTGAAACCTCTGTTTTCAAAACTGGAGATTTGAGCTATATCACAATCGAACGGAATTTCTATGTCTTCACACTGATTACTGGAAAGGACGCTGACGTTGAAGCATTGCGTTCTCGCTTCTCGTTTCTGCCTGATCTCTTTCTTGATGAAGTACCAGATCTCAATGAAGATCCAATGGACCTCTTTCGTTCTCCATTGTTCACGCTGAAGCTACTGGCTACACTACCCCCAGAACAATTAGCGGGAATAATTTCACCAATTCAAAAACGCGCACTAATTTGGGAACGTTTTGAAAATCCCCCAGTTCGAGATTTTCTTGAAGCAGTATGGCATCGTCTTGATGGGTCTC
Source organism: Candidatus Thorarchaeota archaeon (assembly GCA_018238825.1). Classification (GTDB taxonomy): domain Archaea; phylum Asgardarchaeota; class Thorarchaeia; order Thorarchaeales; family Thorarchaeaceae; genus SMTZ1-45. The sequence goes on from JABCSP010000137.1 coordinate 1,388, forward strand.
TATCAATGTCACGATTAGTTCCAGGAACAAAGCCTGAGCTTATCCTTGGTGCAATTCATCTATTAAGTAGGTTGGAATCAATAGATTGTGTTTTGTGGGTTGCGCCTGAGAATGTTCCCATATTAGAGAAACCCCCGGATGATGAAGTCCTTTCATTATACACTGACCTCGAAAGAATCATTGAATATGTTGATGGAGACCTCACCATTAAGAGCATAGCAAAAGCAATGGATTTGGAATCAAGTGTGCTAGTAACAGTATTTACAGAGCTGTACAAACGAGGAATCATTACATTCAAAGAATGAACATATCATAGTAAGCTTGAAAGGAGAAGTACAGATAGACAGTACGATAACATCTAAAAACTATCACGAGTCTGAAAACAAACACGGATTGTGAGAAACCGATGATACACAACGTCCTGCTCATTCAAAAAGATGGTAACGTTGTAGTGAAAACAAGATTCTGGAAAATAGACTTTGGTGACGACGATATTGCCGAATTCATTAGAGGATTCGCTGACATGCAGAATACTCAAGGCTTGGCAACTGATACTCCTGTTTTCGTTGGTGAGAAGCACAAAATTTTTCATGCCGAAGTAGACGGTGAAATGCTACTCCTTTTCGTGACTGATGGTCGTGATGAAGATCGTGTTATCCAGCATCGTGTTAGAGAAGGCGCTGCAAGAGTTTCTACCGCACTCCGTGGAAATAGCATAGGTTACATTCGTGACAATCTCGATGAAATCCTTGGAGAACTCATATTCACAAGATTCAAGATTTCCTTCGTAGGCAGCGGTGGTGTCGGAAAGAGCACACTCCTTCGTTTACTCTTCGGAAAGGAACCAGCTCCCGGAGGCTACACCCCAACAATCAATGTGGCTGTAGACTCTTCTGAAACGATACAGTTTGGCACTTTCCTCTGCACGATTTGGGACTTCGCAGGGCAGGCAGTTTTTCAGGACCTCTGGAGTTTCTACTTCTCAGGAACTGACGTTATTTTTCTAGTAACGGACAGTTCATTCAGAAATGTTATGCAAACCAAGTCCCTCTTACGGAATATCCGAAAGGAAGCACCCGCCGTTCCTCTATTCATCATAGCTAACAAACAGGACCTTCCAGAATCAATGAAGGCTGATAAGATCAAGAGACTGCTTGGTGCACCAACTTTCCAGATGGTAGCTACTGACAAAACTCGGCGTGAGGAATTCATTCGGCTCATGCTTGAGGTAGCTGCAAAGACCGTGGGAGTAACTTTACCAGACCTTCCAATCTCTGAGATGATTACAGTTAGACGAGGTACAGAAGAGATGGAACAGCCTGGTCAAGCTGCAGAGAAGGCAAAGACATCTCCAAGCGGAGGATTTGAGGATGTCCCATATGAGATATCTGATGACATTTCACAAATAGCTGGTACTTCTGGAACGCAGACAACTACCCAGACCACAACCAGACCCCATGAAACAACAACTGACACTAGTACTGAAAATAAATTGGTTGCAGAGGTTGTTCCAGACCGGTCACAGATTCTGCATCTTATGCTCATTTACCAAAAGGAAGGTATTCCTGATGTAGCGTATCATCTCAACTATGTTGATGAGGATATCGATAAGATTGCTGTCGCATCGCTGATTTCAGCCCTCGATTCATTCGGAGGAATTGATGGCAGTGCTGAGGATGAAGGTACTACGAATGCACTTGAAACCATCGAACACGAAGGAAATCTCGTTATGATTGAGAAGTCCAATCATTTTATGATGGCTCTAATTGTTACTAACAAAAGTGAGGAAGAAGCACAGAGAAAGATTTTGAACTCACTGCTATTGGGTATTGAACAAAAATATTACGACATATGGGATGGCTGGGATGAAGACCTTTCCGTCTTTGAAACTTCCATGTTCGATGTGCTGATTGAACTACCAATCAAACCAGTAAGTTTCGATTATATTGTCAGAGCAAGAGAGGCTGGTAAACCGCTTCCATTCAATAGTCGTGAAGTGGGCAAAGCCGTTGTTGAAGTCAAGTCTGCAATCGAGAGCAATGAAACCGTTGGTGGGCTTGTACGAAGTCTAGATATTCCCCGAGAAATTGTGTTGGGATGTCTACAATTGATGAACCAGTACGGTTGGATTGACTTCAAGGTGGAGATTGGGCCTACGAGCCACCTCAAGAAACTCGGCGTGGTCGATGAGGAAACTGTGAAGACGTATGGTGAAGTGGTTATCAAATTTGTAGATTTCTGCGATGGGGAAACACCTCTTGAAGATGTAGTTAGAAAACTAAAAGTTAGTCTTCCAGCAATGAAATTCGTTGCTACCAAGCTAGTTCTAGATGGAGTTCTAGAAGTCGTTGCATAATTCAAACCCAGCTAAGTTGGTATCACGATTCTCTCTTTGTACTTTGGAATCATTATTCCCTTTGCTTGAGAAATGAATGGAGTATGTACCATTATCCGTTTTCCCTTGCACGATTTGATATATGCTTCCAGGTTTGTCGCTGAGGAATGAGCGCTTAGCCTAGCGTACTCTACGGTGCATTCGTGAGGTTCATATCCATGTAGTAGATTCCAACCCGGAGTGCGAGGTGCCATATATCCGCATGGCATTACCGCGGCCTTCGGATTATTACGTTGCTCATTGAAATGATGCCTTGCAAGTCCTCCAGACATCATCCCGCCCCCTGCAACCAAGACATCTGACTCTTCTAGGTGGATTCGGTTCTTCTTCATACTTTGCCAGTTGCCAGTCACACCCACCATTTTAGTTACTCGCTCGGCCATACCCGTGACCATCACGTTCCTATTTTTGGTGATTCCTAACTCGTCAAGCATAATTAGAATCTCTTGGGACCTGCCTACTGCAAAACTGGGGATTATCACAGGTCCATGACTTGCGATGGTCTTACTGAATTGCTCTCTTACTTTGGAACGATCGAAATCTTCTCTTGCCCAATACGTACCATCAAAAATGACATAGTCTGCATCTGTTGGCAGATTCGCTCCTGGAAAGAGAGCTGATTTATCCATATTGAAGTCACCAGTATAGAGAATCTTAACCCCTTCAATATCAATCAAGTATGCTGCACTTCCAGGAATGTGGCATGCGTCGATAGGCGTCACCACAATGCCTGGACCAACCTCGTTGCTTTTTCCGTATTCTAATTTGACGTGACTCTTGGTTACTTTTTGAACATTGGTTTCATTGAAACGAGAAATCAGGTCATGCTTGTCATGTTTCCTTGGAGGAAATGGTGTGCCGATTTTTAATGCATCATCCAATAGGATCTTTGTTACTCCGCCTGTTGGCCCTACTGAGCACCACTTTCCACTAAACTCCTCAAAGAGAATTGGTAATCCTCCGACGTGGTCTAGATGAGAGTGACTAATTAAAACAGTATCAATCATCTCTAGTTCTGGAACCCACTCCGGAATCCGATGGTTAGCAACTGACATGCCAAAATCAAGTAGAATTCCTCCCGTGTCAGTCTTGATGATGATACCGCTCCTACCGATACGTGGGCCCCCAAGGAAAATAATCTCAATCTTCTTTGTCTTTGTTGAATATGCAACAGATGGAAGAAGATCCATCCGAAGCTTTTGTGGTATAAGTTCGAAAATAACTGGGTCGACTGCTTCACCTGGTGGAGGTGAAGATAACTCTTGAAGGCGTATTGGAAGAACAGTCTGCTTATTTGTTCGGAATTTATCTTTTACAAAAACTTGCTTCATTGCTTTTACAGAATCATTGACAGACATTCCAGAGTCTATTTTCTCCTGAGCTCTTTCATAGACCTTTTTCTTCTTCATCTTAAGGAGCTGCAATTGAATTACGTCTGGTCCCCAATCCTTCAAACCTTCAAATGACTCAAGGAAGGTCATATCTTGCACTGCTTCTTTGAGATACTGAGGATGCCTTGTTACTGCATCCACCAGTCTAAACTTTTCACCATCTATCTCAGTCTGGATATCAATTCCTAGTTCATTTCCTACCTCTGAAAACAATGAGGGCATAAAGAAGGGTGCCCCGAGGAATTGGATCCAATATCTCACTTCTGCTAGTATTTCTTTTCCAGACTCATTGTTAACTGCAACCAAATAGACTATAGCTTTACGTAGCCATTTCTCAATCGGTGCTTGTCTTCGAATATATCGAAGTGAATATCTGTATAGAAATCGGAAATCTTCCTCATTGTAATTACCAAAGACGAATCCATGAAGACAGAGAGTCATTGCTTGAATCATCGTTTCTACAGAGAGATCCTCTTTCGCATCTCTGAACATCAACATCAACAGATCATTTGCTTGTTGTGCAGTGTTTAGAGTGTCTGTGTTTTGATTCAATGCTTTAGCAAGCTCAAAGACGATAAACTCTCTGGATTCACCAAAGAGTCCCTCTCCTTTAGGAATTTGTTTCCCTTTCAGAGCTAGTTTCAAATCACTCTCGGATTGGTCCAAGAATTTTTGAATTATTTTGTGTTTCGTCTTTGGGGGATTTTTCAAATTGGTCACTTCTTTTTCACTTGATATAATCCTTGGCGACTATCTCTCAGAGAAAGTCGTTTCATTATTACACCTTCACTCATTAAGAGCGAAAGTGCATAACGTACTGTTCTCGCTGGGAGCATAGTTTCCTCTATTATTTCCTTCTGGCTCAGCTGTCCTTTGTATTCAAGAACCTTTAGGACAAGTTTCGCACTAGGTGGTAAATCATGAGCTAAGTCTTCCGACATCTCTGATTTCATTAGGAGCTTTCCTCGCAACTCTGCAACTCTCGCAGACT
>JABCSP010000138.1 GCA_018238825.1 Candidatus Thorarchaeota archaeon
TTTTTCTAAACCCCATTCGCCAAAGAGATATTGTTACACTTGAAGCGTGGGTAAACTTTGTTGGAAGAACCTCTATGGAAATTGAAGTTCGAGTAACATCAGAGAATCCCTTCACTGCAGAAACCTCAAAGAACTGCAGAGCGTTTCTGACATATGTTGCAATGGATGACCAAGGGAAACCAAAGATTGTTCCTCAACTAATACTCTCTACTCAGGAAGAGAAAGAACGTTTTGAAAAAGCCAAGGAACGAAGAGCTGAACGTCTTCGTCGAAGAGACCTCACAGCTACAGAGTGGTAGGTTTCAATGGCTTATTCCCAAATCGCTTTTCTAACTTTATCCTTCACATCATCACCCAAACTACCATATCCTGATAGCTTGTCTTCTGGAATACCCCAGATATCATCAGCTATACAATCAAAGTGATGCCATTTGTAGTTTAGATGATCTTGAAAGTAATTTGGTTCCCCCAATCGTAGTAGATCCTTTTCGATGTTATGTCCACAGGTCTTACACTTAGAACGACTTGATTTTGCAGGTTCGATTTTCCAATCATCTTGAGTACTGAATTTCTTCTTCCCAGCTGTGTTAAGATTCATCAAGTATTCCTCGGGATCTCCACCAACAAGCTCTGGAGTCAGTCTAATTTTGAATTTATCATATTCAGAAGCTTTGTATGAAACATCCACATTTCTGTTCTTGAATGCTTTCTCGAATGATGTATTATGAGGGTACTCGTTATGACTTCTCATATATTCAACGAGTTGTGTAGCAAGTATTTTGCTTGCTGCCCTCTTATCTGCCAGGTCAACTACGCCACCTTTCTTTGCAATAGCATAATCTGTGTTGGTTATCTTAATGTCGTTATCCAAAGTTTCTTGCTTCTTAGTTAGTACTATCGATCCCACTGGAACTTTTCCAGTGACCTTATTCATATCAAAAGTTTCTGGAGTAATGTAATACGCCCAATCATGACTGAATTCAATCCATTCTGTCATCTCTCATGCACCTCAAATAATAGATGCTAATTATAATATATAAACACTCACAAGAACCACCCAATTACGCTTCTCAAAGCATTAAAAGGTCCACTTACAATGCAAAGGCTAAGGTGTCAATTTTGAAGTCAATAACAATCGGGACAGCAAAGAGCGAGCCAGGAAAATTAAACTATGGATTCATAGATGTCATGGAATTACCGACAGGTACGTCCGATAGAATACCAGTTATAATTGCGCAAGGAAAAGAAGAAGGTCCTACATTCTTTCTGACTGCAAACATTCACGGTAACGAACTTACCGGAGTTGCAGTGATTCACGATGTCGTAAACGAAGAACTCGTTAAGGAATTGAAGGGAACAGTTGTAGCAATTCCGACATTGAATCCGACAGCTCTTCGATTGTGCCAGAGATATCCTGAGTACCAGGATGAAGACCCGAATCGTCAATTTCCAGAGGGTCGATTCGCAAAACCTGATGAGGATGATGAGGATAAGAAATTCCTTAAGCCTTACGAACAGGTAGCCAAAATTCTTTACTCGATTTTTGAGAAATATGCGGACTATCATTTAGATATTCATAACCATTCACTTAGGTCTGTACCGTATTCGATTATAGATCGTGTCTTCTATGAAAATGAAGATGAAATTGAAGAAGCAAAGAAACTAGCTGAGAAACAATTAGGAATGATAGAAGCTTTTGGTGCGGGTGCAATGATTACTGCAGATTTTCCACCAAAGAAGTATATCAACCTGAAATATCATCGTTCTTTCTCTGGAGCAGTTCTAAATACACTGAGAATTCCAGCATTCACCGTTGAGTTGGGAGCTAACTGTGTCTTATATCCTGAGATTATCGCAGGCTCGGTGAAATCAACTCGCAATGTCCTCAGATGGGCTAAAATGTTGAACTCGCCAAAGGAAGAAATTACAGAGTACACAGTCCCATTTCCTGAATATCGACTAAGACGAATCGAACATCCACGAGCAAAACAGTCAGGGATAATTCGACTTCTTGTGGGCCCAGGTGAGAAGGTGAAAAAAGGTCAAGCAATTGCTGCAATCACTGATATTCATGGAAGAGCTCTTGGTGAAGGTGTAATCAAAACGGAGCATGATGGTTACATGATTGCTCTTCGTGACCAAATGACAATCTATCCGCATCAAGGAGTAGCAGAGATGGGAATAGAAGACAAGGATGATATCCTTGCTCCTATGCCTTCAAAGAAATGACGATTCTAACCGCCAGACAATAATATCATCTTGGTAACTGCCTCACGTAAATCATCTTCTGAGTGGAATCCTGAGAGCTGATCCATTCCCATTTGGATAGTAGGCAATGCTGGAAGGTCTTCCTCAGCAACCATTGAATCAGGATCATCGACATTGACTATCTGAATCGCAGAGGTTCCTATTCCAAGCTCATTAAGTACTGTTTCAAGAGATGCGAGTACTGGACCACAGAAGATGCAGTGTTCAGATTTGTAGTACATTATTGGTGGGAGCTGAAGTAATTCTTTCCAAGTTGGGAGTAAGATTACAAATTTACTTCCTTTGGATGAATCTCCTAGTGTTCGATCTTCAACCCAAATCCGGCCGCCCAGGTCTGAGATATAACGGTCAGCAACAGTAAGACCGAGACCCTTGCCTTCAAGTCGATCATCTGCACTTCCGTTTCTTCTAAATATCTGTGATTTTTGATCATCAGGAATTCCAGGACTTCTATCTAGAAATTCAATACGAAGCATATCATCCACTTCAGTCATTTCTGCATTGATTTCTAAATTGACTATATCGTCAGTATCGGATCGCGCACTATAATGAATGATATTGAAGAATATGTACCACATGAACGCATGACCATTCACTTCAAAGGTCATATCAGATAAATTCGATCGCACATCTATGGTCTTCCATTCAAAATCTCTAGTCGCCTCTCGTATTGCCTTATTGAAATGAGGAAGTATCTTTGTTTTAGTTTTCAAGGGAGGCTCATGGTGAAGTGACATCAGTACACCCATATTTGCAATCATTCTGGCTGCACTTCGAAGACTCCAAGCTGTTTCACTTAGTAAGCCCTTAAGACGTTCGGGAAGTTCCAAGGATATGTTAAGGTCCTCTAAGGCAAATAGGGCATTCATATTAGTCATATTTAGTTCGCTTGTCATGACTTCCATGTACAGATTTGCTCGCTCACTCTCGGCTCGAAGTTTTTGCTCCATGGCACGTCGGTTTGAAATGTCCACAGCAGTGAAACCAATACTCACAGGTTTATCAGATCCAGATGACAAAGCTCTAGATGATGCACTTACCCAGATTGTTTTATCGTTTCCACAAAACATCTTCATCTCAAGACCCTTAACAATCTTACCACGCAAGACTTCTCGTACAATTTCAGCTGCGGGATCGTAACCAGGTTTAGGTTCAGGAAGGAAGTTAGAGATGGGCTTCCCAATTATCTCCTCTGCGTCACAACCTAGAAGCTCTTCAGCAGCATCATTAACCTGTTCTATCCCACCATCCTTACTGAGGGTGAAATAGGCTACTGGAGACATATCATAGAGAGTAGCAAATCTGTTTTCAGCCTCGGTCACAGCGGTTTCAAGAGCAATTTGTGTTGATACATTTCTTACACAGGCTAGAACTGCTGGGGCTCCTTCAAATGTCACTGTAGTTGGTTTAATCTCTACATGGACTGTTTGACCATTTTTAGAAATAAAGCGTGTAGCAAATTGTGATTTGGCATCACCAGAAAGTAGCTTGTCTAAAAGATCACTATCTCTCTTTCGTGATAATGGATCAACAACGTCCTCTAGTGCAATATCAAGGACCTCTTCATTTGGGTAACCCAGCATATCAGAAAACACATCGTTAGCCATAACGATATCCTCATCCTGAAGGACAATCATACCATCATGAACGACATCCATAACCTTCTGAATCCATTGAGTATCTTGAGCTGCATCAGACATTGTCAACGCCTCGCCTGTTTTCAAGTACTTGATTATTGATAAAACAATGTGGCATCATTTAGCGTGATACTGACTGCTACAAAGGTTCAGCTTCATTAGAATTCTTAGGGAGCTTGATGAACATAAGAAGCACAAGAAGCAATATAGAACTCGCAAGCATGGTAATACCAGATACGGTGTAGACAAAGCGAAGACTGTCAGTTATTTCCCAAATCATTACTCCAACTAACTGGGCGACCATTCCAACAAGTCCCATCAGTAATTGGTATGTTCCCAAAGCGCGTCCCTTGGTTTCCTCAGATACAACAAGAACAATGAGACTTCCCTCAGCCCCAATATAAAATACAAATGGGATTGCCCATAAGAAATTAACCAGGTACATCATCAATGCACCAGATCCAAGACTAAACCACAGGAAGATAGTACCTGTTCCAATGGTTCCAGCAACGAGTGTTGCCTTCAGATTTCTATCAGCAAGAATACTGGCGGGATACATAATTATTGCAGCCACTATCGAAAACAGGCTCCATGTCAACCCATAGGTTATTCGATCAACTCCCCAAGGCCCAACACAAAGGTTCCCAAGTAATGGGATGGCCATCGTCCATGCGAATACGAATCCAATCATACCTATTACAAGCAACCAAAATGAACGACCAAGATTTCGAATTGTAATTTTAGGACCGGCTCGCGCCTTCTTAATAATTTCAGAATCCAACGACTCTTTGATTAATATCATTGCAGATACAAAAGTGAAAATGCCTAATAATCCACCAATCAGATGAAGGTCACTTGATTGATAGCCCATACTGAAGAGAATAGTTCCTACTAGAGGACCTAGTCCATCTACAAACCAGAGTGGCATCATCACCATCATCAAACGTCTTGCAGGCTTCGATCCGTCATCAGCAGCGATTTCATCTGCGGGAATAGCTCTCGACATCAATCTGGAGGAGCTCATTCCGAACCAAACTAATCCATATTGTATTGGAATGAATGGCCAAATAGGGAAATAGGACAAGGTGAGGAGACCAATTGATATAGGAATGAAGCCCAGAGCGATTGTCCTTTTTCGACCAATGAAATCTGCGAGGTATCCAGAGAAGATACTTGCAATTAGACCAGCGAATGTAGCAGTAGAAAATATCACTCCCATCTGCCATGGTTGCAGAAATTCCTCAAGGAAGATCGAGAACTCCCATTTCCAAAGTGCTGTTGAAAATTGAGCAATGGCAAGAACAGCAGCTAATCTCCAAAGATTGGAACTAAGACCAAGGAAACCGAGTTTTGTGCTATTAGCATTTTTCGGTGGTTCTTGTTCATACCCGTCTTCCATGGAGTGACCTCAAGTTTGATAGAGCGAGTTAAATCCCGCTTATGTTACTGTCGATTACATCAATAACCAAAATCACCGAATGGATAACAATAAACGTAGCTTTGCTTCGCCCTTCATCCTGAATTCGTGAGTGGATGCAAAGACTTGACCGAAACTAGTATTCAAGAAATATTCAACCGAATTTCACAGATAAAATCTGCTGGTGTTATCGAACGATATGGATTCAGTGAGTTCCTGACTTTTGCCAGAGAAGTTCGAGAAAAAGTAGGCGATGATGTCTGGTTAGAAGTTGGCTGGGACATCTTAGAAGGAATGGGATTAGAGGAACTCTATGGATGTGACTATGATATTTTAGAAGCTTTAGAAAGCATCCCACCAAAGTCGGCTCTTGTTGACATTCAGAGTTTTCTCCGTCACACTCTTGTCGAAACTTTGCTTGAGCAATTTGAGTCGGGAGGTACAACAGTATTTCTTGACATCGGAAAGATGCTTGAAACTCCAGCCGCAGTTCTTATCCCAACAATTGTTGAGCTACGAAAGAAGGAGATTGAGAATACTGTGATTCCAATAATTGGAAAGAAGCTCGCAATCTATGATGTGTATATGAATGAAATAGGGATGACAACAGATCCTGTAAATTCAGTTCATCTCGAGGATCTATGGATGACAGCCTATGGATCTCAAGTACTACTACTATTAGGTCTCGGATTGAGAACAGATCTAGATGGACTAAGAAAGATCGAGGTTGTCATGGAAAAACTGGGATTGAATATAACAACAAAAATTGCAGAGATAATTAGAATAATCCTTTTTAAACCACTTGTCATATATATTTATTTAAAATGTTTTTGATTATTC
>JABCSP010000139.1 GCA_018238825.1 Candidatus Thorarchaeota archaeon
ATAGAGCAAGCAAGCAAGCAAGTATAATAACTAGTTCTAATTTTCATAGATAACGTTATTTTTGTTCATACACACAATAAAGTAATACACGACAACCTCTCACACTTACTTTTGTTTTGATTTTCATTTTTTCTCGGTGATTTTATACTATCCGCGCAATACTCAAGGCTATGGAGGTCAATGTTGATTCTCAAATCATGGAATTCATGATCCATGATATGAGGTCATCCCCTGAGAAGGATGCTATGTATACTGCTGCAGTGGAGTTAGCAGAAGAGGTCATGGAAGGTATAGGTAGACTTGAACGGTCAGGAACTGTTGAAGCTGCTACACTCTACATCACACATTCTGGTGCTCAGCTCAATATTCTCACTCGGTCATTTGAAGACGTAGCTCTCGATAGAAAATTTACAAGCTCATTGAAGAGATCATCATATGATTCAGATACTGGCTATATTCAGACTTATGTTATTCCAATTCTTGCGGCTGAAGAATCTGACACAAATGAATCAAAGTAGTAAGTAGAGTAGATTTCATATAGTGTGTTCTCATTGCAATATTCTTGATTACGGAGCCTCCTTCAATGAAATTGAAACCCTTTGAACTTGAGAGAATGCAATCCGAAAATGAACATCAAGTTGAGTTCAATCTAAGTGAGAGCGGTGTAGAACCACTCAAGATTAGAGAACTACTTGATACTCCTGAATTGAAAGAACAACTTCTAAACATGCAGTTGGGTTACTCTCAGACAAATGGAACCGTTTCCCTGCGCGAAGCCATCTCACATTATTACCCAGGTTCTACTGCAGATCATATTGTTGCAACTAACGGTGGAGCAGAAGCTAACTTCCTTGTTAGTTGGTGGTTATTCCAAGAACATCCTGACAAGCGTGAGTTTGTCTTCATGGTGCCAAATTACATGCAGATTGGAGGTATCTGGAAGAATATGGGAATAGATGTCAAGAATTTCGATCTCAAAATGATCGATGGAAAATGGACTCCAGACATTGAACAGTTGAAATCTGTGGTGACAAAGAAGACCAATGCAATTGCAATTTGTAATCCAAATAATCCAACTGGTGCAATCGTAAGTGCTAGTGATTTGAAATCAATTGCAGATATTGCCGCAGATAACGATACATGGTTAGTGGCTGATGAGATTTATCGTGGTGCAGAACTTCAAGCTGAGAAGGCTCCATCTATTCACGGGATTTACGAGAAAACAATTATTACATCTAGTCTTTCGAAAGCGTATGGACTACCAGGTCTCCGAATAGGGTGGGCAGTATGTCCTACTGAACAGGTTGCAAAAGAACTTTGGACTTATTCTGATTATACCACCATCTGTCCGTCTAAAATCAGTGACTGGTTGGCAACTCTCGCACTAAATCCCCAGGTACAGGCAAAGATCGAGGAACGTACTCGTGAGGTTGTACAAACTAATTGGGCCATCATGAAGAAATGGTTGGACTCCCATTCAGACGTCCTTGAATACGTTGCACCATCAGCCGCCGCAATTTGCTTCATCAAACAGAATACTGGTATTGATTCATTAGATTTAGTGATTCGGTTAATGAAAGAGAAGAGTGTACTTATTTCTCCCGGAGAACACTTCGAGGTTCCAGGATACCTACGTATCGGTTTCGGAACTGAGCCAGATCATTTAGAACCAGCATTGGCTAGAATATCGGAACTACTCAATGAACTTAGTTGAGATTCCTATTATGGGAGTGGAATCATATTTCCCAATCCATCTCTATAATTCTTGCAAGATGAGGAGTAGTGTGAAGGCAGACTGGAATCCCTGGATTAGCTTCTTTGAAAGCTTGAATGAATGTTTGATTGCTAAAGACAAATCCTTGACGATATTTTCTTCCTGACCTCACAAGCTCAAGTCGGATAAATGGTCCAAGTTCATTGTTATAGGTTCGTCTTCTTTCTAAATATGAAGGTACGAGAAACACAATCAGGACTCCGATACCAGTTGCACTCATACCACATATTGCCCTGATTAATCCAGAAGGGGATGTAAGGCATACAATAAACGACACTTCTAGAATGACTAGAATCAAGATGATATTCAGAATAGTACGATATGCAGGATAGAGGTCTCGTTTTCTTATTGCAGCCCCTTCTACTTTACAGGAAGTACAGATAGAAGAAGTCGTATTCAGATGCGATTCAGTTGAATATCGGTAGGTGACTCTTCCCGGTTGTGAGAAATCTACTTTGATAGTATCTGTTCCCGACTCAGTATGTTTTGCTAGTGCTGTATCTTCAGATCCACAACCTATGCACAATTGAGGCCAGACTAACTGCTGCATGTGTTAGAAAATAATGACCTGTCCATATAAGAAAGATGGACTTTTTCTGCAAAATGCGTATATTTCATAATCAGAAGTCAAACATGGGCCTCGCTTGGGCTCAGAATAGGTGGTCATAGGGCTATTTTGGCGACTCGAATATGCTACACCCCTGAGATATTGATTTCCAATACTGGTGTTTGAGTTCTCATCATCTGGAAAACATAATCTATGTTTGTTACATGTTATTCCTTGCAAGTAGTATCCGACTTGCACAATGGAGGTGGACCTATGTCTGGGTCCGAAATAGAAGAAGAGAATATACTTGGTCACTTACACGCAGCAATGCAGCTGGTAACAGCAGCTCATCATGACAATGTAGGATTATCGACTGCCAGAGCGGGCATAGAGCCTGAATATGCCTGCCTTCGAACAATGATGTTAGAACCTAGAAATCCAACCATGTGGAACTCAATGGCTCTAGTTTACCTTATGACTGGTCAATATGAAAATGCTCAGGACGCTATTGAACGGTCTCTTGATCTTGATTCTAGTATTGCATGGACATGGTCAATATGGGGTGATCTACTTTCAATTGTTGGGAATAAGATTGAATCCGAACGTGCTTACCGAATGGCGGTAGAAATGGGGTCCTCTGAACCGTATGTGCTACACAATCTTGTCAGTCTGTTCTATGAACGAAACAATCATCCAGAGGTTCTTCGGTTACTTGAACAACTCATCCCTCAATGTCCAGATGACCAATCCTTATGGGACTTGTACACCGAATGCATCTTACGTAATGCTACTACTTGAGTGACTTGCCACATTCTGGACAGAACTTGGATTTTGGAGTGATATCTGCTTTACACTCTGGACACTTTCCAACCAGTTTTGTGTAAAGCGGTTCAAGTTTCTCACGAACACCTTCCTTGAGAAGTTGTCGTGTCCAGATGTCTTTCATTCCTTTCATGAATGGTTTGATAGTTTCAGGATTTTTCAAAACGTTACCATCATCACATGCTTGCCTGAATGAAGTTTTGAAAGAGGCACTGTCCTTCAGCTGCTTGTTGACGAGATTTCTGATGTATTCTTCTAATTTATCATCAAGTGGTTGATGTTTGAACGGGAGTCCTACTCTATCTTCAGGAAGCATGATTGGTGCGAATACTATGGGTTTCCCGATATTGTACGTTGCAACCCAAGCTTTGATGTGAAGGAGTGTTAGTGGAGCCAGTCCCTTAATTGAATCGTTTTCAAGTGCCAGTTTCTGAACTGATTGCAGTTCAAGAGTAAGGTCTTCAACTCGTTTTTCGACCAATCCATCCATGCTTTCAACTGCCGCGTGAACTCGCTTCTTGAGTGCTCGGAACTCCTTTTCTTTGGCATCACGCTCTTCTTTCATATCTTCTATTTTTACCTGCAATTCACGAGTCTGGGAGTTAACAGAATCTTCTTCCTCTTGAATTCTCTGCGCCAATTTTTCATCAAGGTCTCCAGTGCTTAGCGTTGACGCTTCTGCGAGATCGTCAATTGAGTCAATAACATCACTATATGTTGGTACGATGTCTGCAAGGTCATCCACAAGGGTTCTGTATTTGACAATAGCATCTTCGAGTTCAAGTTCAGGTAGACCCTCTCTTGTAGTTTTGATGTCTTCAAGAATACGATTGAAGAATCTCTCGATTTCTACAGTATCTCTGGTAAATTGTGCAAGTAGAGCTCTTCTATCTTTTTGATGTTTATCTTTTAATCTGTAGATTTTGTCACCCATTCTGGTTTGAATTTTTTCTACTCTAAGAGCCGAGGATTCTTCTTGGGTCTTCACTCGTTTATCCCAACGAGTCATCTCTGAAGATACTACATTCTCCATTACTTTCAACTGGTCAGTAAGCCGCTCTTTTGTTATCTTTTCAAGTTCAACCATTGTACCATGACGTTGTCGTGTACTCTCAAGGACTGCTTGGAAATCTTGACTAATTGTAAGAGCTAACTGGGCATCAATCTTTAATTCAAGACTATTGAGTTTATCATTGGGGTCGACTTCGGCGTATTGTTTACTGTGAGCTACGAAGAGATCTGACTCCTGAATATTTCTTAATTGGTGTACTTTTGGTTCAACAGTCTTCAGTAGTGGAAGTGCCTTGTCAACTCCTGCTGGAATATCTTCGAATTTTGCTATCTCTGTATTTAGGATTCTTCTAACTGGTCCTGTGGCAGTGTCTTCACTCAACTCCAATGCTATTGAGCTTTCTCCGATTGAAGAGAGAACGATTGAATTTGTATCAGAAGTTTGAACAATCCAAAATGGGACAGTGATAGGTGTGAGAAACTTGAGATTGGCTTTTCCTTTTCGATTGGACTCTGCAAGGATAAATGCCATCGCAAGAGCTGCTTCGTCTTTATCAGGGACAATTTTTGTCTTGGTTTGTTTGAAGAGAAAATCTAGGGCTATTTTTCTGACCATAGGACCGCCTCGTGTGGGAACCGAAGTCACTTCTGTGGTTAATTATGTTTACTGGGTTGTCCTTTATGTGAAATTCAATGGTTGATATGCTGGTAAGAGATATATTGAGGAATTTTGAGCAAAAGCTAGAATTAACAGAGGTTCTACGCAATGACTGACTATAAAAATACACTAACCAGAGCTGGAATTTCCAGTGGGGAAGTATCAATAATCGTTCACAATCTCGAAAAACTAGAGGGTGCTGGATTTCGGGGTAGATTGGATGATGTTGTTACCAAAGTAATCAAGGATTCATCCTTCAAATCCGCATTCATGCGGGACTATAAAACTGCCATGCGTTAGCTGTTTCTCAAAGAAAGTAAATTGAATGCATACTACTAATCTTGGTAGTATGCATTTTACCAATCATCCAGACCTAGATTCAATGCTATATCATCGAGTACTTCTGTGTCTGATGTAAAATCTGAGAACCGTAATGGAATCTCTATGGATGGATCTAATTTCAATCCTATTTCATAAGTGACCTTGAGGTGATATGATACACGAATGAGGGTTGATTCAAACGGAAGATGGAATCTCCACTTTTCACCAAACCGCATCTCTTTCCACCTCCCCCAATCATCAGGTTCTAATTCATAGTCTTTCTCTCTCATTGTCCTTCTGCTAATTGTTTCATGCCACCGACATTTAGTGACTTGCCGTCTTATGATATCGAATCTGACTCGACGCTTCCGTTTTTCATCTTCAACTTTGAATCTTACAAGTATTCCAGAATCCATCCTTAGAATATTGCTACTGAGTTGAATATGCAGACCATCATCTGATTTTGGGACAGATTCTACACCTGCGTCCTCTGACAGGTAGGGAGGTCTTATCTGCAATACATGAAACTCCTCCGTAGATTTTGGATCAAGCGCCCAGTCCACCTCCACAACTCCTTCAACAGTATGTCTAATGAAACTAGACCATTGCCCATAAGTTGGTGGAAGTCCCCTCGGAAGTAAGAACGAGAATGGAATAGTAGTCGTGCCTTCTTCTATGGTCCTGCTCTCACTTAGCCGAAATACTCTGGTCATGTGGCACTTTTCATCAATGCTCTTATGTTTGCCAGAACCATATTCTGTTCGTTCTCTACTTAATGCCTTCAGAACGACTCTGTTGCAGTCAAAGGCCTTGTCAGTTTTAATTACAACTCTTCCTGAGAGTGTGTCTCCTGGAAGAACTCTTTTGCTGTCAAATTCAATATCTACAGATCTCAATGTTCTCCGCCACTGAGTCTGGTTTTTCACGAAGCCAAATAGACTTGTTGTAAAAAAAAGAAGTTGTTAGAAATTAACACTTCCCTGCAAAATGTGTCATTTTTAATATCAGGT
>JABCSP010000140.1 GCA_018238825.1 Candidatus Thorarchaeota archaeon
CATTAGCTGAAGCTGGAAATCTAGACGAAGCAAAGAGAATATTTGAAGGATTAGTGAAACAGAATCCTTCAGACGCGGGATATATCAATAATCTTGGATATGTGATTTGTCTCTCAGGGAACTATGAAGAAGCATTGCGGCTCTCAAAGAAAGCCATCGCTTTTTCTGACTGTCATCATCATGCGTGGCATACCTATGGAGCTGCATCGCATGGCTTAGGTAAATTCCAAGAAGCTGAAAAAGGATACAGGAAATCTATTGAATGTGAGGAAAAGCATCTTGACGCATGGGAGGACCTTATTCGTCTTCTAGAAGAAATGAAGCGGTTTGATGAAGCTGAGAAAGAAAAGGCACGTTTGGCGAAAGTAAAATCAAGAATGTGGCCTTTCTAACAATCACCAATAATTTTTGGAAAAAATGCCGCACTAATTAGTCTTGTATTCGAATTATTGTGAGTAAGAACTCATCATCCCTTCGAAGTTGTATTGATGGACATTTGAACAAATGAATACCCGATACAATAAACTATTACCTAATATAAGGTTTGCGGTGCTTGGAGATGGTATCAATGTTAGACAGGATGTATTAGAAAGGGCTGTAGGTCAAAATTTTGAGCGTGCGGATGTAGAAAGTGAGTAAAGTGACTTCTCCCAGAATAAAGGAGGTATTTCGTCATCGAAAGAGACAAAAGGGATCAGTCATAGTACAAAAACACTGATGACAAATGAATGCGTCTATAGGGTTTCATATACGGGGAGTTCGCTGTATAACAAAACCCTAAAAGGTCACTATGGACAGTTAAGGGGTAGCCTTTAGGCTTCTACAGCCCGACTGTATATCCGGATCTCAGTAGAGAACCAACTTCCAGGCAGGCATAAACCAATGGACGAAAGACATCCGCAATCAAGAGGTGGATTATATGAGCAGCAAGAAATCAGAGAATGGAAGTATCTCCATAATGGCACTGGAGAGTGGGATAAAGTACGACAGTCTTGATGATGCTCCTGATGAACCCCTGCTCATAGAAATAATCGGTATTCGTCCAAATGACTTAGCAATGTTATCTCAACGTTTTGAGATTGACTTAGAAGACCTTCAGGACGTTCAGGACCTTGACGAGAGACCTCGCCTTCAGATTGAAGACAAGTTCACTATGATTGTGCTTCGTGTACCTGTTGATATTCGGAAGAAGGACCGAGAGTATTCAACAAGTCCGATAGGTATCTTCACGAACGGCAAAGATATCATTGTCATTCAGAATGATGTAGTTCCTATAAGGAAGAAGCGACTGCGGGAAAGAATACACTACAGCACCACGGTAGCTGATATCATTTACAGATGGTTTGAGATAGTCAACCACTCCTTCGAAACCACACTTGATCTTGTTGAAGCAGCAATCAATGAAACTGAGGAGGTCCTCATGAGTGAGATCTATCCCTCCCAACTTGTGTGGTTCTTCCAACTATCTAGTGATGCAATTTTCATGGAGACCTCTCTTAAGGCAAATATGAAGGTGCTACGCAGATTAAAACGTTACAATGTTGTTGGTCGATTGATTCTCGATGTCGATAGATTGGAGGAACTCGAAGTCGACCTTCAACAGCAGGTAGAATTGAGTGCTATCTATAGAGACCTTATCTCCAATGCAATGAATGCTTATGATAGCATGGTCAGTCACAATCTGAACAAGGTAATCAAGACATTAACTTCAATTTCTCTATTAGTTAGTGTTCCAACTTTGATTGCCAGCGTCTATGGTATGAATGTTGGTCTTCCTCTCGAAAATGATCCTCTAGCATTCGTTCTTATCATGATTGCCAGTCTCTTCATTACTCTCCCACTGCTGTTGTTTCTTAGAACAAAGGGTCTCGTCTAATTTTTCCTAGCTAGAATCCAGTAAGGATATGAATCTCAGGAACCAAACATCGATCATGGGCGATATGTCCAAGATCGGGTAAGTTTTGGGCAACGGTCTCGTCTAAGTACCAAAGTTTACAGAGTACAATACTGATACAACAAATATACCTACAGCTAGAAGAAGTGCAATCAGAATTGCAACTCTAAGCCAAGCTATGTATCCTAGGTCAGGCTGCTCATCTCTTTTCTCTTTAACGAATCGACTTACAAAGAAAAGAGCTGATGCTAGTGCAAGCAGTAGATTCTGAAAGAACTCGCCAAATAGAAATGTGAATGCAAATCCTGTAAGTGCAAAGGATAACGGAGCAAAGAAGAGATGTGTCATTTTCCTACCCGTTACCGGATACATTACAAATGAAGCAATGAAGACAGACAGATAAATTGCTGCTAATGGTGGGAAAAATGCTAGATACGATGATAGGTATGCTATTGTCCCTGAGAGAAGTGAAAGTACAATCCATAGAGGTGTTTTAAGAGTCTTAGGAATCCATGATGCATAAGCTGAAGCAATATACAAACAACAAGCAGGAAAAGCTGAAAGAAGAATCGCTAGGATTTGTTCTTCCAGAGTTATTGCTGGAACAAAAAGGTAGTACAGTACTATTGCTGTTACACTCAGAGGAATAGGTATCCACGCGCCAATGAAATATTCATCTCCTACATCCATTTCTCGACGCAGTATTAGTGCGAGCAAACAGATTGAAAGAATGGTAACAGCTACAGCAAGATATGGATAATAATTTTCATAAAGCCCACAGAACGCAGTTACTCCAAATCCTAAAACTGTGAGAAATCCACTTACTGATCCAAAACTGCTTTTCACTTTGCGACGCACAATTCCCATGAATAGGAGCATTAACCCTAGAATCATTGTAGGAATGCCAAAGCTTGGTACCACATAGAGGAAACCCTCAATAGGCATATTCAGAAGCTCGCTGAAGAATGGATAGCTGCTGATTCCATATATCAATACGAATGCGGCTGAGAATATTGTCCATGCAATGAAACCATACTTGTCGAAAATATATTGCATATATTTATTGAAATTCTGGACAATTGTTCGAAATAGCAATCCAAGATCTTTGAGCATCTTGACAAGTTGCAGTAGCTGATAAGAGAACAATGGAGATTCATATACTAATATCAGTAGGATAGTCCCCAGGATTACGTAGAATGGATTATCCCCAATTATAATCGGCAAGTAACTGTAAATAGTCGGAGCTATCGCAACTCCTGCAACTCCGTAGGATATTCTCTTTAGATTATCTAAACTAAGAAACTTGCATGCAAGAGCTAGAAGTAAAAAGGTCCCTGCTAATGAAAGAGATATTTTTACGATCAACGAATATCCATCAAGAAAACTACCTGTAAGAAATGAAAGAAGAAGCCCTGGTCCAAGAAATGCAATCGTAGGTTTTCGTAACTTCTGAGCGACAATTTCTTCTAGTAGATGTGATTCTACAAAATATAATAATGCAGGAATTAGAACTAAAGAGAAGTTCCAAATTAGAATCAAATCTAGAAGTGGTATCTGCGGCATCATTAGAGAAAGATAAATTCCGATTAAAACACCAAAGAGTATTGGCAATGCAAATGCTGCTTTTAGCTTATTGTCGGAAATGATTCTTTTGCACAATGACATGAAAGATATGATTTTCTTATAAGTTACAGGCAAACTTACAATAACCCATAATATCACTGTGTAAAGAAGTAAAGTTACAGGTACAATTAGTTGTTCATTTCCCACCCAATAAATGATTGATAGTGAGGTAGCCAATGATAGATTCGTTGGTAATGCAATTGAACGACGCGGCCCTGGCATTAGGAAGTAGTAAATTATTCCCGCAAGTGAAAATCCTAGAAGACCAAGTCCGAAAATTAATCTGACATCAGTAGTCAGCGTTACACCAAACTGCAAACCGAGAGCAATAGATCCGATGATGGCTGGAGTCCAATCTTTGTAAGCTTTTGATTGATCGTTTTCTACTTGCATAAATTTCTCAGCTATTTTGGTATAAGATGTAGCGAATAACGAGTAAAGAATTAAGCCGATACTCAGTGATAGAAGTGGGCTTGCTGGGAGTTGCAAAGAAAGCAAATTCCATCCTGTGAATAGACTAGTCAGACTCAATGATGCGTATGCTGAAACTATGTTCCAGGGAAGTTTGAACGAAAACCAGCCTATTGCTTCGAATGCTGGAATAAAGAATGTGGAGAGAAGAATTACACCTATTCCTATTAGTACTAAATTAGGTTCGAATAAGAAACCCAAAGTAGCATGCCATACCCATATGACTTCAACAAGAACGATTGATGAAGTTATTACTGGAATTAATTCAGATTTGCTCTTCCAATCAGATTCAGGAATCTTCAATTCTAACAAAAAGAAACAAACTATGAAAGTTGGAACTACCAAAATTACAGATATCAAAGATCCATAGATAATGTACCATCCCATGCTAACCAATAATGCTACGATCGTAGAGAACATGTGCCAATTGTATTGTCGATATGGTTCCTGTCCTGAACTCCAAACCAAGAATAATGCAATTATCATGAGGCTTGGATAGATCACCAAAAGTGTGGTGTAGTGAAAGATCATAGTAGTGAATGTAAAGACTAAAGCTGATAGCGTAAGAATTGCTGCAAATGACATTGCATAATCTAACAGTACACTCGCACTTTTTCTATTAACAACCATTAGGCTTGTGAGTAATATCAGGAGGAATGATTCTCCAACTACTACAAGATCATTTATCCCTTGATTAACAAGCAACGCAGCTATTGATGCTAGTAGAAATGATTTTACATAACCATGATGAAGGTTGTATTTTTCAAAAATGATTTTGAGTTCTGGATTTTCAGGTACTCTCCAAAGAACTTCGAAACCTGTCAAGAAACCAATTAGTATAGCTGCTAATCCTAATGGTTGAAGAAAGATAGAAACTATAATTCCCAACGTAGATGCAAAGATGCACCACGAATACTTTCTCATCTTTTCTACAAAAGAGAGGAAGAGTGTTTCTATACAGATATACCCGACAATTAGTAGAATCACATTGAAATTCTCTAAGAAGTAATGCCAAAAGATAATCCCGAAGAACGAACCTGTGATGAGCGGATATGAGATTTGAGATATGTTGGCTTCATCTAGAAATGCGAGAGAGAATAAAGAAGAACTTAGAACAAGTAAGAGTATCTTGGTGAACATATCTACAGGCACCAAATAGATTCCTAT
Organism: Candidatus Thorarchaeota archaeon; assembly: GCA_018238825.1. Lineage (GTDB taxonomy): Archaea > Asgardarchaeota > Thorarchaeia > Thorarchaeales > Thorarchaeaceae > SMTZ1-45. The sequence goes on from JABCSP010000140.1 coordinate 5,156, forward strand.
GAGAACCAGACTACTTATGGTAGTTATCGCAGGAATCTTCGATGATTCTAAATACATTATTCTTTTACTTGCGAAAATCATCAAGAATCCAAAGATGAAGAACCCACCCAGTATTGACAAAATCAAGTCAGGATTTTGTATAAGATAGATGATATTGCTGCTCAGTGTTGAACAAAATATAACAAGTCCAATCGAAATCGATGTTTGATTTTCTTCATCATCTCTAGCGAAAGCTGGTAACCATAACAGCAACAGAATTGTTACGAATGTGAAGACAATAGGTATAGTAGAAATCGGATATAATTGAAAGAATGGATATAGAAGGAATACAAATATTCCTGATGCAATAGCTGCTGCAAAGCCAACCGCTGCAACAAGATGAATAGTGATTTGTACAAATGCTAAATGCATCCCATATTCAATTGCTTTTGCAAGTGCTCTCAATCCACTAAGATACTGTTTGTATGCAACTGGAATAGGAACAATAATCGAAATTAATGCAATGATTGGAAGTCCGAGGTTTAAAGTGATTGCAAGTAATAGAGCCGCAGGAAAAGTGAACAATCCATATAACAAATTAATAAGCTTCAGGGGTGTCTTTGTTACTTTGAGCGGAAGCAATCCAATTCCAACCAGGATTAGACAGGACAGAGCGGTTACATTTTCACCGAGAAGCGTTACATAATTCAGAAAAACGAATCTCGCCACCGTAGAGATTATTGAACACCAAGTCACTGGAATGAAATACTGCCGAACATTTTCTGTGTACCAATTTCGAGAGATTGTCAGAATTGATATTGAAATCAGAACTATAAGTGATATTGATAGGATCCAATCAGGATGCTGTATGAGTGTTACTACATTAAAGCTGAAAATGACTGAGAGAGCTACAATGAGTATTGGAATAGCGAGGGGTCGTTCATTTCTTCTAATGTAAAGAGCAGGAGACCAAATTACCAGTGCAATCA
>JABCSP010000141.1 GCA_018238825.1 Candidatus Thorarchaeota archaeon
TTCTGCTAGAACGCCCGCAGCTTGTCTATCTGCACGAGTAAGAAGTTCAATTGCATAGTCTATTTGTTCTTCGTACGCTCTCCATAAATCATGGAAGTCAGTAAACTCTCTAGGGTTTCCGGTTTCTTTCCCAACTAATTCTCCAGTTTTAGGATTTCTACCATTGTTGAGTGTAATTTCCAATATCTTTGGGAGATTCACATATCCAATGTTAGGTCTCGGATCAGACTTACCTTCAATGATTGGTTCAACACACCCTAGGATTGAGTAGTTATCTGCATCACTCACATCAGTCCCTTTGTCAAGCATCATGGGAATGATGGCTTCATCATTGAAGAGACCTGGCATACCTAAACCCTGCGAAACTACTTCCACAACATGTAACTTCAGATCTTTCGGAGTATTCTTGTGCCATCTGAATGATACTGTTGGTTGCGTCACTCTGATGTTTGATGTTGCTTCGAGAACCAGTTTCGTAATTTCATTACTCATGTCATTTCCAGCATTGTCTTGTCCTCCAATTGTGAGATTTTGAAACATCGGATGACCCGCGAAGGCAATACTATAGTATTCATTTCTGAGTTTGATTAATGACGTAAATTTTACCCAGAGCATCTCAAGCAGTTCTAATGCTCCTTCTCGGGATACTCTGTTCTTGTTAATGTCCTCTTGATAGAATGGATGCATGAATTGATCAAATCGACCTGTGGACATAGAATGACCATTTGATTCAGTCTGAATCAATAGATGTACGAACCAGAATGATTGTAGAGCTTCACGAAAAGTTTCAGCAGGTTCAGCTGGAACCTTCTCGCATATTCTGGAAATCTCTCTAAGTTCCTCCTTTCTTTGAGCTTCTTCTGCCATCTTTGAAGCAAGACTAGCGAATCTCTTGGCAAATTTGATAACAGCTTCAATCTGAATTCTTACTGAATCGTAAAACAGTTCCTTCTTTTTATCGCCCTTGTGTCGTTCTTTCAACGATTCTATATCTAAGAGGATTCCATTAAATCCGCGATTTAGAACCAGTTGATAATCAACAATGACATGCCCTATACCCGTTCCAGGTGCGCCAATGGTGAATAAACCTGCTTTTGATGCGTTCTTGGATTTGTCGGATATTATTTCTCCTGCAATTTCTGATGTGCTTCTACCTTTCCAGAATGTGAAGACTTTCCGTAAATTCTCCTTGTCTTCTTCAGCAATAGTAAAGCGCTCAGTCCTTCTCTTATCTAGGGTGTCTAGCTCTTCTTCAATCCAACTCCAACTGTACTCGGGAAATATCTGACATGAACGGGGAGTTGGACCCATATTTCCAACAATCAATTCTTCTGGTTCAATTCTAATTGACATATTATCGAGAACATGAGCAAAGGCACCAGCTAATCGGATCATCGTTGGTTCAGTTAGATGCTCTTTGACGTAGTCAGTAAAAAGGACCGCTCTCTCTGAGGAAATTGTGGGGTCCGACTCAAGCATTCTCTGTTTGATTCTTTTTGTCCGTGCTGTCATCTCAAATCATACCGTCGAATTCATTGATTACTGTTCTTATCTGGTGTTTCACAATAGCTTGGGAAGGAAAGAATCCAATCTGCTAATAGCTTCCTCTATTCTCTCTGTTGAAACTGCATAGCAGAGTCTGATGAATCCCTCTCCAAATTCACCAAAGGCTGATCCATGTATTGTGACTACATTTGTTTCCTTCATGATTTTCATAACTAGATCATATGATTTCATTCCGTAGGATGAAATATCAGGAAATGCGTAAAATGCACCACCCGGTGGATCAAGTTCTATCCCTTCTATATCATTGAGTCCCTTCGTGATAATATCCCGTCGTTTTGCGAAGGTCTGTAACATCTCATCAACACAATCTTGTGGTCCTGCAAATGCCGCCTCTGCAGCTTTCTGAGATACAGCAGTGGGCATTGCAATGATGTGCTCTTGGAGACCTGTCATCGCTTCAAGAATTTCACTTGAACTCGTGACTGCTCCAATACGCCATCCCGTCATTGCGTACGTTTTTGATAGAGAGAATATGGAAACAGTCCGTTCTTTCATACCTGGAAGTGCTCCGATAAAAAGTGGTTTTTCATTGTCATATCTGAACTTCTCGTATGCATCATCTGAAATAACATAGATATCATTTTCAATGCAGAGCTCTGCTATCTTTTTCAGTTCGGTATTGGAGATGATACCTCCAGATGGATTGTTTGGACTATTGAGAACAATCATCTTGGTCTTGTCAGTGATTAATTTCTCAACATCTTCTGCTGTGACACCAAAACCATTCTCTTTCTTCAGTTGAATTGGGATTGGTACTCCTTCAGCCAGCTTGATGTGAGCATAATGACTGACAAAACCCGGATCTGGGTAGATAACCTCATCGCCTGGATTGACAAGAATCAGGTTCGCAAGAACCAGCGCACACATTCCTCCAGCAGTACACATAATTTCAGTTTCTGGATTAGCATCAATTCCATTGTCCCGTTTCAACTTTGTAGCAATAGCCTCTCTTACTTCGATAAGTCCAGCATTGTGTGTGTACTTTGTGAAACCATCATCAATTGCTCTCTTAGCGGCTTCTTTGATATGGTCTGGCGTATCAAAATCCGGAATTCCCACAGACATATCAAAGACATCGGTCCTTCCAGTTATCATATTGAAGATCTTACGGATCTCACTTGCGGGTACTGAAATATTTCTTTCTGCTAACAAGATAACCACCTTGATAAAATTTCAAGGGGATTCCCACTTTATATAATCTCTCGAACGTACATTTTTACTTTAAGAAATTTTTATTGCTGGTCAGAGGAGTTTTAAGATACGGAGAAGTGAGTATTTTACAACTTATCTTGCGGTGAAAATTATGCCTAATCCAAGTGCTGACGATGTACGAAAAGCCAGTATGGCCACACTTGCGGATGCTCATGTTGTATACATCGAAGCAGTACGCAAACTGATGGGAGAAGAAGGACTCAAAGCAATTGGGGAAGCAAACAGGCTACACGGTCTCAGGCTTGGTGAAGCTGGAATTCAATCTGGTGGTTTAAGAAAAGGGGAACTGAAGTCAATCTTTGAATTCTTTGATTCCGCTCATCCGTATTTTGGCTTTGAATTATCAATAGGTGAAATTACCGATAAACGATTCGACCTGAAGGTAACATACTGTCCTTGGATTGAAACATTCAAGGCACGTGGAGCTAAAGAGGATATTTGCAAGTGGGTAACTCTAATGGACGAGGGTATCGGTCAGGCTGTGGACCCCGATGTTTCAATGACTATTCCCAAGTGTATGATGCGTGGAGATGATTATTGCATTTATCGTTGGGAGAAAGAATAAGACTACGGAGATTAAGTGAATTGACTAACAAGAAGCAACAAATCATTGATAGAACCTTGAAGCTGTATGTTGCAGCGTTATCAGATGCTGCCGATGAGATTGGCCTGAACACTGTATGCATGGACCGAGGCATAGTTCCACTAACACAGAAGACGCAAATGGCTGGTTTTGCTAGAACAGGTAAGCTGGTGAGGTCTCCTCCAACTCGCCCATATGATGAAGCTCAACTTGATGTCTTCATGAGTCTTGCAACAAAAGCTGTGGATGGTGACCTGATTGTACTTGATATGTCAGGTAGTGCAGATTGCTCTGCTTGGGGTCAGGTTCTAACTCGTATCGGTGCACCCTTGGGTGTTCGTGGTGCTATTATTGATGGCACATCTCGGGACATTGATGATATTGACAAGATGGATTTTGTAGTCTTTGCACGTGGACGTCATCCCGGAACTATGCGAGGTAGAATGGATATGGAATCTGTACAAGAACCCATTGTATGTGGTGGGGTCACAGTTCACCCTGGAGACCTCATTTTCGGAGATGGTGATGGAGTCGTTGTGATTCCAAAGGACAAAACCGAAGAAGTTCTTACTCATGCTGAGGGCGTAGTAGAAACTGATGATTGGTGGGCTGGTAAGTTAGATGAAGGTGAAGATCCTCATGACTTACACAAAGAGAGACCTATCCCCTAGTCACTGATAGGATAGGTTCCCTTCTTTATTGCATAATCATACATCTCAAGGATCTTTTCTGGCGTGGAATCTGGTTGGATATTATGACTTGGTGCGAGAATATATCCCCCACCTGAGGCTAGTGCAGAAAGGCGTGTGTCAACTTCTTGTCGGATATCATTCAAAGTACCATGTTCCGCCATTGCCCTCTGAAGGTCAATACCTCCGTGAAATGTAAGTTCGCGTCCATATTTCTTTTTGAGTGATTCTGATTCCATTCCTTTTGCTAGAGGTTGAATAGGATTGAGAATGTCTACACCCACATCAATAAGGTCCCCAATGAGGGGCTCTATTGCTCCACAGCTATGGTAGAGTAGTTTAACATGCGGAGCTCTTCGATGTATCTCACTGTAGATTTTCTTGTGTCGTGGTTTGATTAGATCTCTATACATCTTAGGGCTGATGATAAGTCCATGTTGATGGCCAAGATCATCTCCCACCTGAACTATATCCAGATACTCTCCAACTTCATCGAGAAATACTCTATTCATATCTAGTGCTAGATCTACACACTTGTCCATCATTGCTTCTGCCAGTTTTTTGTTTGTAACCAAATCTATGAGGAACTTGTCGAAACCTCTCATATAGTGTTCACAAATTTCAAACGCTCCCCAAGGCCCCCCGACCATCCCAATTGTAGCATAATCAGTATCTTCATGCAGATAATTAGCCCACTCAACAACGCCCTCCATTCGAGATGGATCGTCTGCATCTGGCCATTCGTATTCCTCAACCTGTTCCACTTCAGTAAACTCAGCCCAAGGAAAGTGAGTCACTTCCCAATATGGTCCAAACCACTTACCTCTGAAACCATATTCTGAATCAGTTGTTCCATCTGGATATGTTTTCATCTCGAAACTGGATGATGGGTTCATGTAAACTCTACGAAAGTCGATACGAAGTCTGTTTAGCATCTCTTCTGAAATCTTCCAATTGGACATAATTCCCCACTCTTGAGTTTCTGGGGCTTTCAGTTTAAGATAGTCACGTAAATTCTCATATGCTGCAGGAGTTGTCCAATAATCCAGAGGTACTCTATCTGGTTCTTCATGGTTCAAAGTTCGAATGACTCTCTCTCTCGACTTCATTGTAGTCTGATTATGCACACTCGGATATTAAAGAAGCTCTATATCTCTCTAACTTTAAGAAGAGTTAATACCAGAGGTCTTAATTGTGAGTTTATTGTAAATCAAGTTCCAATATCGTTGTTGTTTGCGACCAATGATGGAGTGCTTCGAATGGTTGATGTCAAGAAGGTTACAAAACTTTTGGGCGAAGTTGTTAGCCCTGCTCGCGTAAGTGACAAAGACTTTGATCTTATCCCTTATAGTCGGGACTTGAGTCCTGCAAAGCAGAAACTTCCTACTCATGTTGTGATTCCTGAAACACGTGAGGAAATTCAGGGTATTTTGAAGATCGCAAATGAACAAGATGTTCCTGTATATGTTCGCGGTGGGGGCACATCTCATTGGGATGCATTTCTGGCCCAAGAACCCGGTATTATGTTAGATATGAGTAAGATGAACAAGATTGTAGAAATCAATGAAAGGGATCTTGTAGCTACTGTTCAACCAAACTGCACCTGGGCAAAGCTCGATAGAGAACTCCGAAAGCAAGGTCTAACGTATCTCTGTAGTGAAGCAGGTGGTCCTGCAATGACCGTTGGCGGGTCAGTAATGAAAGCTGGTAGTGGCCCTCATTCTACTGCTAAATTCGGTGCTCATGGTAACAACGATGTTGTGACACTTGAGATGGTTCTGCCTAATGGTGATATAGTCCAAACTGGCTCAGCGGCATGGCCAAGTGCAGGAAAATTCGAGCGACAATGCCTCGGCCCAGATTTGGCTGGGATGTTTATTGGTGCAGAAGGTATTCTTGGAATCTGTACTGAACTTACAATGAGAATAAGACCTTCAACTGATATTCAAGAACGACTCTTGGCTACAATGCCCACTCTTGATAGTGTGATTGAATTTGGACATTTTATCAATCGCCATGTAGGTGATGAGTACTTGCAGGGAGTCTATCTCTGGGTGGATC
>JABCSP010000013.1 GCA_018238825.1 Candidatus Thorarchaeota archaeon
TATAATGAAGTTCGAGGTGTGATATTGGATGATAGCAAGCGAACGTACACAAAATGTCATAGTTGTATCAGTCATCATGGTTGCAGTTGTAAGCTCTATGTTTCTGGTAAGTAATGCCGCATATTATGGTGGTAGTTATTCACTTGCTGCAGGATTAGATGTGTCATTACTTGAAGTTAGGGTTAGTAGTATCGACCACACGAATGAATCTATCAATCCCAGTATTAGACTAACTTTCAATCTTGCTACATCATCACAAACAGAGGGGAACGTTAGAATTATCTTTACGGGTGCAACAGTTTGGCTAAATGAGGACCTACTCTCTTACACGAGCTTTTCATATATCCCTCCAATTGCACAACAAAACCTGTATCCAGATTTTAATGATGATTATATTGTGATAAACAAGCTATTCTAGATGCTGATACATCTGATAATTGGAACTGGGAGATTGAATTTAGATACGCCTTCATTGTCTTTGATGAGCTTGGAACAAGAACTTCCCGTAGGATTAGCTTCAACACAACAATGACTACATTTCTATGACCTAGGTCCAATCATATATTCAGTCGGTGCTTGAGTTCGTGTATTTTCTCAACACTGACTGGATTCACGTCACGAAGTTCTGCAAGATCTACAGAAACCATATCAAGAAAGTGTGTCAGTACAAGCATCTCTTCTAGGCGTGTATCTCCAGAAGCTGATAGATTGATAGGATTAAGTCCCATTTCATGATACATCTCATATGTTACATCAAACCGTCTATTGATTTTGGTGGGCTCAAGACCACTTCTCAGAAAGACTGGTAAGATTGAACATCCGTTTGTCTTTACAAAACTTTCAATCTCATTGTGATTAGATTCTGGTAATTCTGAATGGAATGCAAGCGCTTTGGAATTTTCATTAATCTGACATTTTGCTCTGTATGCTACCGGAGCTAGGTGCCTAGATCCAATGAATATTGGTGTCTTCCCAATGAAAGATTCTGCGATCTCTTGTGGCGTTGAAAGCCACTCATTCCAAGTATTAGATTTATTGACAAGCACTTCTTCCAAATATTGAAAATCCGTTATCTTCAGACCTGCCAGACTTTCCACGACAGGTAAGACTGCAGAGAATATGAGTGGTAGTGCTGCTCTGGGTTGGAGTCCTTCTGGTAACTGAATGATTGGATGCTTACTCTCTTGAGCCATCTTGCCTCCTGAGGTCATTATTATAATTCTAGAACCAGTTTCATTCGCCATAGATAATGATGACAAGGTTTCTTCAGTATTTCCTGAGTAACTAATCGCAATTACTACCCACTTGTCGTCTACGTAGGTAGGGAGCAAATAATCCCTTGTCACACTTATTGGGATTTTAGATTCTTTAGATAAGAGGGCTCTTGCATAGTTGCCCGCGATGGAACTTCCTCCCATACCCAAGAAGCAAATTCCATTCAGTCCGTCCTTATGAAATTCTCTTGCAGCATCCAATATGCTTGATTCAATTTGTAATGTGCTAAGTAATTGTGGGAAGTGATTCACCAAATTTTTCATATTATCAGGTTTAATGGATGATGGAAGTTTCATTGTATTCGTTCTCCTCAAATCATTCGCACCTTATAGATAATTGTTTCATATTATGTAGTTGTCAAATTAGAGGAGAACACTAAAGTAATGTGAAACATCCGCAATGATTACATCTGACTTGAATATGAGGACTAATCATGGGAATAATGAAGACAGCAGCTGTTAAGGGAATAATCCCTGCGGGTAACAAAGTAGGTGAACTACGATCGAACTTGGTGCGTCTAATGACTGAGATGCCAATAGTTCTGGAAGAGCGATTTGGAGCCGCAGGACTCGAAGCAGTTTCAGAGATATTCAGACGTCTAGGAGAGGAGGATGCGAAGGCAATGAAAGACCGTCTCGGATTTGGTGATACACTAAAAGATTCTCACGATGCTTGGGCGGTTATCGGTCATATAATGGGGGCTAAGATGGAAGCTGATTGGGTTTCTGATAATCGAGTTGAGTTTCATCATACCTACTGTCCACAGTATGAATCCTTCCAGGAACGAGGTAAATTGTACTGCGATTCAGTATGTCTTCCTTATGTCAGCGCAATTGGGGCCATTGGTAAGGGTGTAAAAACCGACGTGGTAAAGGCTGCAGATGAAAATAGTCCCTGTGTTAAAGGACTATCAAAAACATAGAATACTTGTGTGGACATATTGATTTCAGAACAAATCAAGTTCAAAGTTGGAGAATCTGAGCTTTCAGGAATACTAGAAAAACCAAAAACTGGAGCAAGTGCTGTAATCTTAATTCTCCATCCACATCCCCTGTATGGGGGTGACATGAACAATCCTGTTGTTAGTTCTTTGGTCAATACTTTTCTTGATATTGGTTATGCAACATTCAGATTCGATTTCAGAGGAGTTAACATAAGATCAGAATATGATGGAATTCCAGGGGCTGTAGATGATGCAACTGCAGCGTTGAGAATATTGGAACATCAGGGACTTAATTTGAAGGGGATTGCTGGGTATTCATTTGGCGGCTCCACAGCATTACGATTTAGTACGACCAACAGTGTTGATTTTGTGGTTTCAGTAAGCTCTTCACTTGCTCTCTTTCAGGAAGGTGCTTATCAAGCAACACAACTCGCTCGGATTGACTGTCCTGTTCTCATGATTCATGGGGTTTCTGACATGACAGTTCCTTTTGAAAATATGACTGACATCTCTACGGAAATTAACGGTGAAGTCAAATGTGTATCCATTGAAAATGAAGGTCACTTCTATCTTTACTCTCTCACCCAAGTTCAAAATGAAGTAAAGCTGTTCATGGAAACTATGGGATTATAACCACACTCCCATGGGTAATTTTAAGAGCAATTCTTTTTGATGACAAGTAGGTGACTGATGGTGCTCAAGGCTTTGGTATTCGATATGGATGGTACTATTACTGAACTTGCGTTACCATTAGAGGCAATGAGGTCGGACACAAAGGATTACTATATTGTTAAAGGATTACCCGCTGAAATTTTAGAACCTGCTGATGGAATATCAAGTTCCACTGCAAAAGCAAGGGATTACTTTCTCTCCAATGGATACTCACATGATGACTGGATAATTATGGAGCGTGAAGTAGATATCATTCTCGATAAACATGAGGGGTCCGCAGCGGACAGTGCAGAACCACTTCCCGGAGCCCTTGAGGTAGTAGAGAAAATCCGTGCTCTTGGATTTCTCACAGCCATTCTTACGAACAATGGCCGGAGCTCTGTAGATAAGATAATGACGCAGATACCACTTGTTGAACACTTTCAAATAATTCAAACTAGACACGAGTCTCCCCTACCCAAGCCGCATCCTGACGGCCTCCTTAAGATTATTGGAAACCTGGATGTGGGACCAGAAGAGGCTGTGTACATTGGTGATGCACTAATAGATGGTACAGCTGCAGATCGAGCTGGGATTGAATTCTGGGGCGTTGCAACAGGAGAAACTTCTGCTGGTGCATTATTGGACGCAGGGGCAACGCATGTGTTTGAATCACTTGATGGAATTCTTGAAGAACTTCAATCAAGAAAATAAGAAATGGTCTAAGAACATATGGCCATTTGTTAAGTACGTATTTTCAATACTGGCTTGTTGTCAAATCGTATTCTAGTAAGTCTATTCGTGTTTCTGTGATTTTTGTAGACAATTTAAAACTTCTATCAGTTTGGCTTGAAACTTGACAGAGATGTAGTCTTAGAGTATCAAATACCTGTTTTATGGACAACTGAAGGTTATATACGCTTTCGCGATTAAGTATAATGTGACAGGCAGTATTTTCGATGATGACATCGGTGTTCCATCAGTAGGTACTCATAGTTCTGTTGAGGAAACAAGGTCATCAAAGAAACTGGATAGACACGATAGCACGCTAGAGGTAAATACAGACATGTCATCGATTGACGAAGGAACATATTTGGTACTCCGCTCAGCATCAGGAGCGTTTACCTGTCGTTATCCACCAGTGCCTAAGAAATGGAATCCAGTTGATAGACCTCATGTCGCTTTGCTTCTACCTGACGTTAAAGGAATCTTTCCAGTATATCTCTCACAGCCAGAAGAGGAATCTCCTAACTCCTCGAGCTATCTTGTGACCAAGGATCTTACAACTCTTCCAACCAAGTCCATCATAGAAATTAGACATGGAAACTCACATTTTGCGTACTACCGCCAAGATAATGGTTCTTGGACGAAGGTTGCTGAAGCCAGTGATCCTTTCGTTGTGGAAGTATTCTCACATGGCTATGCTCCTATCGAAATGAACATGATTCCCACAATCTGATTGATGCATTCCTTATACTTTCTACTTGTAACGATTATTGATTAGTTCGATTTGAAAAACTGGGTGCGGTAGCGCGGGATGAGAGAGTGAGAGGCGCCGAAAAATCGTTTGCTTGCGTTTGAGGAGGAGAGGATGTGTGTTAGGATTTCAGGAGGGAGTTGGCGCCCCTCACACTTCAATATTAATTAGTACAAATTTGTATATAAGAATTGTGGAATATTCAATAACCTGATTAAATTGTTGTAGATTTCGCAATCAATCAATAGTACTTTGCGAGAAGTGCAAAAAACACACTCTCGACCTCACCTGGACTTTTCAAATCATGTAACATGACCGAATTTGTCGAAAATTCCTAGCTAGACTCTTCGCAATACGCATTTTCCTTAAATATATTCTAAACTATTACATAATAAGGGCCAGGGGGTCCTTCTCTCTCAGAAACAAAGTTTCTCTCCATGTTCTCTACGGGCCCCCTTTCTCTCTCTCTATTTTTTGTGTTTTGGAAAATCAATAATACATAGATTCTCAGAAGCATCCTCAATTCGCTCACATTTTATCGAGGCATGATATCGGGTAACCAGTAGTTTGACAGTGAACAAGTCTAAGTCAAGAGCTATCTTGTCCATATTCTCACCGTTCTCCATGAAATCTTTAAGCTCTTGAGGTATGGCTTCTCCGCGTGACTTGAAAATAATCTCAAGAGTGTCATCATTTGTTTCCATCGCGATTGAGAATATTGATTGGTGTTCGATTCTCTTCTTGTGATGAAAAGATATCAGGCTTTGAAACACTAACGGCAGGAAGTTATCTGCCATCACAATATGATCTTGCAATTTCACATACTCGATTTTGAAGTTCCCTTTTCCAATCATTTGATCGGCGGAATTAACTGCTTCCTTGAGAACTTGCTGTAAATTTACAGGCCACAAGACTTGATGTTGTCTTTCTCTGATTCTCATAAGATCGGTTACTTGCTGATTCACAATTATTGCTTCTCTACTGAGGTCTCTGGCAACAACTCGAGTCTTAGTATCATCTTCACTGTTCTGCGATGCATATTCTAGGATATCAAGGTAAGTAACCATGCCTTGGAGGAAATTCCCCAATTTGTGCGTCCACATACTGAGATAGAAATCACTCTCTAGTTTTGATTGGTTCAACTCTTGTGTTCGTTGAGAAACTTGGCTTTCCAAAAATCTATGAGGGTGAAGAATAGATGTCACAAATTGCACAGTTCCTATTAGAATAAATCCTGTGATTATTGTAGCTATCCAGAGTAACTCGGCAATTTGAAGTGGATTCCATAGAACTATGATAAAGATCGTTCCTGTGATCCATAGGATAAGGGCTAACATCAAGGAAAGGTCGATTGGGTTTCTAGTCTTCCACCACTTACGAATAAGTGGGGGTACAGCAATAATCTGAGAAATCAAATAGCTAAGAGAGATTATTGCTCCAATCGCTGTCAGTCCTACAATACCTCCTTCTGAGGTCACCATAATGAAAACTGGGTCGCTGCTGAAAAATAACCACAGACTGATACATGGCAAAATTATGGCTCCCCATGTGATAAAAAGAAAAACGCTAGATCTGGACGGCTTCAATTCGCCAGTGAATGCACCAAGAATTATGCTAGGGATAATTATCAAAGCAAGGGCCATACCTAAGGTGCGATTTCTGTCTTTGTTAGAAAAGAATACAGACCAGTTCGCTGAGGATGGATGTGAAAGGAGGAATAGGAATATCCAGAGGATTATGTTGGCGCTCATTAGTAGAAGCATCAGATGTCTTATTTCTCGATTTTGAGAGAATGCAACAAATGAATATGTTAGAACAGCCCCTGCTGAAACTACTAACAAGAATGAGAGAATTATGAAGTTTAGAGCGAATTCATCCAAGCTTAAGATATTCCATGCGAAGCCGGAAATTCCCGCAATCACAAAACCGGATAAAAACAATATAAACAGGGATATTACTACTTGGCTCTCCCACGATGATTGCCGTACGTTTTCCACCATAATCCCCTGTTTGTGTTAGCTGATTTCTACATTCAATTGAAATTCCATGTGCATGCGTGCCGATAAGTATTCTGATAATCTTTAGAGGTTTGAAATCGAGTACGCCAAGTCCAATCCATATCAACAATGCTTATATGCTATTATTTCCTATTATAACTTGGACAGGGGTCCAAACGCGAATCTGTCACTCCCTCCTCTCCTCTCTTCTCCTTATGGACCCCTCCTCCTCTCCTCCCTTTTCTTGTACAAACATTCTCTTGCCAGCAAGTTTTAAAGGAGTATGAAAATTTCCAAGCCAAGGCGAGTAACCGTGACAATGGCAAAGAAAGCAGTAGACAGCACCCTCAAACGAATATTGAACTACACTGCAGAGATAATTATATCCATTATCCTGCTAGTGACTATATGCATTCCTTTGGCATTCACTATTCCTATGTGGTTCCAGCACGTAATCTTTGATGTTCCGCGACCTGAACTAACAATCAATCCTGCAGCATGGTTTGGTCTTGATGGTACACTCTGGATAACTCTGGGTCTTGCACTCGTGAGTGTAATTGTTGCTTATCTCTATATTATAAAACTCAAACCTGGTGTTACTTCTGATTCTGTGAAAGATGAACCTGAAGATGAAAAGGAAACTGGGGAAGAAACTCCAGCTGATGAAGAAACAGAAGATGGTGTAACAGAGGATTTGCCTGAAGATGTTGCTGAGGATATTCCATTAGAAGATCAAGAAGCTGAAGAAGAACCGGACCTCGATGAGATTGAAGAATCAGTAGAGGAAAAGAGCGAAGAGGATTAATTCCATCTGCGCTCAATTCTTATATTATTTTCATCCGGAAATAGACTAAGATAATCCTATTTTGTTAGCAAGTTTATCAACAAGATCTGAGAAGGCGTGTGCCACCTTTGAATCGGGCTCTTCAATTACAAATGGAGTTCCCTTGTCGCTCAGAGTAATTACCCTTGGATCCAAAGGAAGTGTTCCAAGATGTTCTATTCCATACTCCTCTGATGCTTTCTTAGCCGCGCCCTCACCAAAGATCTTGTATGATTCGCCACATTTCGGACAAACGAATTCTGACATATTCTCGACGATTCCCAGTACAGGAACACCCATTTTCTCAACGAGTTGAATAGCTCTACGAGCATCTAGAACGGCTACTTCTTGTGGAGTCGATACTATTACCACCCCATCGATATTTGGTATTGATTGAAGAATACTAAGAATCTCATCACCTGTTCCAGGTGGTAGGTCCACGACGAGAACATCTAGGTCTCCCCATCTGACGTTTGCAAGAAATTGACTAATCGCCTTTGCAACAAGGGGACCTCTCCAAGCAACAGCATCATCATCTTTCTGGAGAAGGAATCCCATGCTCATCACTTTCATATCAAGCGGACCACGTATTGGTTCGATGAAATCATTATCAACAGCTGGATGCTGACCCTCTAGGCCCAGTAGTTTTGGTACATTGGGTCCATAGATATCCACATCGAGAATCCCTGCGGATTTTCCTCTCTTAGCAAATGAAGTTGCTAGATTAGTAGCTACTGTTGTTTTACCAACCCCTCCCTTGCCTGAAAGGATTACAATTTTGTGTTTAATCCCCTTCATGTTTTCAGCGACTTCAGGAGGTACCATTGACTTAGCCATAGTAATCGAAAAAGACGTAAGTCCTGTTTTCTAATAAAGCATAGTATATGAACTATGATTCATTAAGAATTTCCTTGAAATTCATTCAAGATTTGACGTGCAAGGTTCCCATTTGAAGCTGCAACAAAATTCATCATCACATCAGGGTCAAGCGATGTTGAGAATCTATTCCCATCCATTCCTATCACATAACCCCCTGCTTCGAAGACCATGTGAGTTCCACACAGGTGGATAATAGGAAGGAGGTTTCTCATATCGACCATACCGTCAAGAAAACCAGCAGCAGTCCAACATAAATCAAGAAGATTGCTGGCTGTTCTACGAGTATCATGTACCGCCTTGATGGTTCTTACTGAACTCTCAACAAATGAAGCGTCAAAGGTTCTCTTGGTATCATAGGAAATTATCGCATTCTCTAAATCAATAGGTTCAGAAACTTTGACCTTCTTCCCGTTTCTGGTTACACCTTTTCCTTTGATAGCAATATATGTTTCATCTGTAAACACTGAATCAATAATACTGATCTCTGCGTCATCAGAGGTCATGGCCTCCATATAGGGAACAACCGCAATTCCAACTGATACAAGTGGGATTCCTCTCTTCAAATTGGCTGACCCATCAATAGGGTCCACAAGTGCAAGGTACTCTGGCTTCTTATCCGTCTTAATGAATCCCTTCTCTTCAGATAAAATTGCAAAATCGGTATCTGAACTCTGAAGCACTGCAATTATCTCATCTTCTGCCATTACATCTAACAGTAGGGTTTTGTCACCATATGGATTTACATCTCCCGTGTGTTCTGCCGCTTGGTCGAGATTGTTAAGTATGGAGGTCTTTGCAGCAGATACTGCATCTTTGAGAGTCTTTAGTGTCGTCATTATATGCCACAAGTCTATCATTTTGAATTCTCTATATCACTTGTGTGGTTTGGCTATTCCACCTATCTATAAATTTGCAGAAAGCTCTGAGTCTATGTAGTAACCACGTTAGACAAGACCTTAAAAGTTTCAATAAAAATATAGAATTGTTAAGCATTACATGGTGGTTTCAATGGGCTTCCTAAGCGGCAAGAAGAAAGTCAATACAGAACGTGGAATTCTCGAGATGAAGGGTACAATGAATGCATTGACCCTGAGAAAAAGAAGACTCGAAACCAGAATGGTTGAGGAGCAAAAATCCGCAAAGGAAGCAATGTCCAAAGGTAATCGGAGTATGGCTAGGTCTCACCTTAGTATTGTTGTAGATCTAGAAAATCGAAAAGGGCGATATCAGCAACAATTCTTGACCCTTGAAACTGCATTGTTAAATCTGGAAGAAGCAAAGACTCAGGCTGAGGTCTTACGTGCTTTCACTATTGCAAATGATGCATTGACAGAAGCTCGGTCGCTTCTCAGTCCTGAAGAAATTCAAATGCAGTTAGATAAATTATCTGAATCTTTCGAACACATCTCAATCGCGGGTGAACTACTCTCTGAAGACCTCACCGGTGCAGATTCCACAGTTGAGATGGAAGAGCGAGTTGATCGACAACTTGATGCCATGGAGGCTGAGATTCTGTTAGAGAAGGAAGGAGTTCTCCCACCCCTTGAAGTTGAAGGTAGCGTAAAACCTACTGAAGGAACTGCTGAGAAATCTGGTGAGAAACGGATAGATGATTTGTTAGCTGACCTTGAGAAGGAAGCAAAAGCGGAACGTGAACGAGAGGCTGAAGGCTGAAACTTGGAAACCTCTACTTTTCAACAGGTGCGATGAATAATGGATGTCAGATTAGTTGTATTTGATGTAGATGGAACGCTAACTCAACATAGCAGTGTTTGGTGGCGATTGCATGAATTATTTGGTACGACCAAAGAAGGTCGACTCTATTTTGATCAATATTTTGCTGGTGAGATAACCTACACACAGTGGGCGGATTACGATGCAGCGCTTTGGAAAGGAAAACCTGTATCTCGCGTGATGGAGATGGTAGCTGCAACAAAATTAGTTCCTGGAGTTCAGGAAGCGATTGCAACTCTAAATGATCAAGGGATTAAGACAGCTATCCTTTCTGGTGGTCTTGATGTCATGGCTGATGATATAGGGCAAAGAGCAGGTATTGAATATGTATTAACAAATACGCTCGGTCGCAAAGATGGTTTCCTCACTGGGACTGTAGAGGATACAATCGGATGGGCTGACAAGGCTGAGCACATTCACACAATCCTAGATCATTTTGGTATGACTCTAGAAGAAACTGCTTTCGTTGGTGATGGTCGGAACGATATGAGTGTTCTATCTGTTGTAGGTCTCTCAATTGCCTTCAATCCTGAAGATCAGGAAGTAGCTGATACAGCACAAGTTGTTATCCGAGAGAAAGATCTTCGAGCTATTCTTCCTCATATCATATCGGGATTCGAAAGATGAAGAGTAGAAATACAAGAATCATTTGACATTGGTATACCTCTCTCCTCCTCCCGTATTGAGAAGAACTACTTCTTCGTCATAATCGATTGTACCCGATTCAATAAGATTTCGAAGTCCTGCAATTCCAACGGCACTTTCAGGACAAATATCGAGGCCTTCTAATTTTCCTGTCATGCGACGGATTGGTTCAATGTCCTGATCCGCCACAGCCACAGCTCCTCCCCCTGAACTTCTAATGGCATTAAGAATCAGTCTTCCCGCAAATGGACTTGGAACATGAAGACCCAGAGCTAAGGTTTCACCATTAACCCATGGTTCTAGATTATCCATTCCTTTTTCTATTGCTCTGACAATTGGTGCGCAACCACCACTCTGAGCAGCATACATTCTTGGTCGCTCACTTCCGATGAGTCCCAATGCTTCAAGTTCATCAAAAGCTTTCCAGATACCTATGATTCCCGTACCTCCACCTGTTGGGCATATGATTGCATCAGGTACATTCCAACTCATCTGTTCTGCGATTTCAAATCCTAGAGTCTTCTTACCTTCAACGCGATATGGCTCCTTTGTTGTTGATAGATCCATCCAGTTCTCATTTCGCTTTCTCATCTCTTGACCCGCGTCAGATATCGTTCCACTAACACGAAATGTTTCTGCACCAAAGAGCTTGCAAGACTCAAAAAACAGCTCAGGTGTATCATCTGGCATGAAGATATGAGCTGGAACTCCTGCGGCTGCACTATATGCACATGTAGAAACTGCAGCATTACCAGCTGATGGAAGTGCAAAACTTTTAGCTCCAAGTTCGAGATTCTTAGAAACTGCTGCACAGAGACCCCTGTCTTTGAAACTCCCTGTTGGGTTCTGTGCTTCATCCTTGATCCGCAGCATTCGGAGACCAAGATGCTTCCCTAAATGTCTAGAGTGGAGCAAAGGTGTCCATCCTTCACCAAGGCTGATTATGTATGAAGGTGACTTCACAGGTAGTAACTGTGAGTATCTCCACATCGAATTAGTTTCTGTAGGAAAATCACCAGAGTCTATTTCTTCTCTTACTCCAGTCAGATCATAGATTGCATACAATGGTCCTCCACAAATGCAGTATGCATTGATTGTATCTGCAGAATGTTTTCTCCTACAATGAGGACATTCAAGGTGAGATATGTGAGAAATCAAAATTGGCACCCTAAACCTAGACAATATGTTATTCTGTATACTTGCTGATAAGCATGTCCTTATTTATCACCGGACTGTTGTTTATACTGAGAAGATAAGGCTGAGATATACTTGGGCGAGTTAAAACGTACTACAATGCCGTTCACGGCACTCGTTGGTCTTGACAAACTAAAACTAGCCCTAGTTCTAAATGGTATCAATCCCCAGATTGGTGGCGTTCTCATATCCGGTCCTAAAGGAACCGGTAAAACAACAGTTGTCAGAGCACTAGCTGATCTCCTTCCAGATGTTGAGATCGTTGATGCTTGTCGTTTTGGTTGTAATCCACAAACAGTAGATTTTCTTTGTAACGAATGTAGTGCGAAGGTCGCTAAGGGTGAGAAATTGAAGACCCGAACGAGGAAAATGCGTGTTGTCAATTTACCTCTTTCAACAACCGAAGATCGTTTGATTGGGTCTCTTGATATTGAGCGAGTACTCCAGGATGGCATTCAAGCTCTGAGACCTGGCATTCTTGCTGAAGCCCATCAGAACGTGCTTTATGTTGATGAAGTGAACCTTCTACCTGACCATCTAGTTGATGATCTATTGGATGCTGCTGCAACTAAGATTAATTCTATTGAACGTGAAGGAATTTCCATTTCGCATCCCTCCGACTTTGTATTAATTGGAACAATGAATCCTGAAGAGGGTGAGCTTCGTCCCCAACTCCTTGATAGGTTCGCATTGCATGTCGCTGCTGGTACACGCCACTCTATAGAAGATCGAATGGAACTAGTAAGGCGCAATCTCGGATTTGAAGATAATCCAGAAAAATTTAGAGAACAGTGGGATGAAAATCAGCAGATTCTACGAGAACAAATCACTCATGCAAAAGACATTTTGAATGAAGTTACTCTTCCTGAGAGCAATCTTCGGGCTATCGCGATGGCATGTGATGCATTGGAAGTCGATGGTGTTAGACCCGACATAGTCATCAGCAAAACTGCAATTACTCATGCCGCCTTAGAAAATCGAAATGAAGTTAGCTTAGACGATATGAAGCTAGCCTCTCAGCTAACTCTAAGTCATAGAACCAGACGAGGTGGGCTACTAGAGCCTCCATCCTCTGATGATATTGACCGTGCTATAAAACGTGCTTTCGAAGTCACAAAGAATAAAGATCAACGAAAGTCCCCTACTGAGGTTCCTGCAGAGCCAGAACAATCTGGCGATAAAGAAAAAAGGAAAAGTGGTGGGCGGTTTGGACGTCAGAAATCTTTTGCCAAGTTTGGCAGACAAGAAGGCAAAAAAAAAAAGCTCAAGGAGTAAGAAAACCTCAAGGTGACCCCATTAAAGGAACAATATGTGCAGTTGTAATGGTGGTTGTCCTCCTCTATTTTACTTGGATATTCACTAGCCCTATAAACTGGATATTTGGGTATTGGATATTAGAATATCCGCCTCCTCATGTGCTAATCATAGATACTGTAGTTTTTATTCCGCTGATAGTCAAACTCATTCGTAAATGGCTTGAAGTCATGACTCGGAGATCTGGTGGACCTGCTGCAGGGATTGATACAGTAGAACGTAGTGAAGGAGTCCCCGAGGATGGCGATGAATGGGGAACTGCAACTCAACACTACGCTCCTCAGAAGAAAAGGCTGGTAACCGGTCCTAAGTCTGATATTAGAGATGCTCCTATTGGTTTCGATGATGGATTCTTTGTGAAGATGCCTGACATTGATACAGGAGAAGAACTCTTTGATTTAGAAAAGCTCCGTGAACGAGCAGTGATCCGTTCGAAAGTCACATCTGGAGGGTGGATTAAGAAGAGGGTGCGTTCAAGAGCAGCAGGGTCTCTGAAAGCATCTGATACAATTAAACATGGACGTCCTGTTCGATCAAGAATTCCAGTAGGAGAAGTTGGTAGTATCTCTCTCCCCTCCACTATTATGGCAGCTGTTGCTCGAACAGGTGGAATCACTCAACTGCCAATTAGAATTTCAAGGGATGATATTCGCGAGAGTGTATTTACAGGAAAGACTCCATTGACTATTATTCTTGTTATCGATGTTAGTCTATCAATGAAAGGAAGTATGGTCGAAGTACGTGAGTTCTTAGAACGTATTGAACGAGAAACTAGGGGTTCAAAGGATCGAACCGGAATTGTGGCATTCAAAGATAGTGGAGCTGTGGAGGTCCAAGCCCCTACGACAAACTGGAATAAGATTTACCGAGCTCTAGGCCGTTTGAAAATTTCTGGATTGACACCATTAGCTGAGGCTCTCAAAAAGGCAATGGAAACAATTCAGAGAGAACGAATGAGAAATGACGATATTGAACCACTTGTGATTGTTATCTCCGACTTTTCACCTAATATTCCGTTAGCACAATCTGTGGGTCCTGGACATCAACAGTATACGCCTCTTCAGGACCTTATTCTAACATCCAGAGTACTACGAAAGGCTCGTGTTCGACTTGCTGCTGTAAATGTTGATCCTGAACAAAGAAAATGGCCCAAGTTCTTAAAGAGGCCTTATCACGAAGCTCTCGAACTAGCAGCTATGCTTCGAACTCGAAAAGAGGGTTTGGATGACCCAATTGAAACAATTCTATTAGTTGATGAGTTTCGAAAAACATTCGGTGCATACGTTGTCGCACGAACTGCAGGTGGACATGCATACCTCTCAAGTGAGCTGATGAAAGAAAACTCAATTCTAGGGACATTACTCAGTGCTGGTAGATCCAAGACACAACTCAGTGAAAAGGACCTACGTACGGTAGAAGAATATCTACCACAGTAGCAAGAAATATTGCATTCTCGATTAGGTTAAAAACAAAGACCCAATCTTTCATACGCGCATATAGCTGAGAAATGCCTTCTGTCATAGTGAGCGAGGAGTGCCCAGTATTGGGTTTCAATGAATTTGCTTTTCATGCATTAGGCACAGGTTGTGTGCGCACCTTTGCAGGAGGACAATTTGTATGCTCCCGGGAAAAGTACCCCCAGAAATTCTTCAGAGCATTGTATTCTCTAAGCTTGGTCGGATGGACTCTGATGTTCTTCTAGGACCAAGTCTGGGAGAAGATGCGGCAGTGATAAAAATCGGTGACCAAGTTGTAGTGGCAGCAACAGACCCTATCACAGGATCTGTAGAAGATGTAGGTTGGCTAGCAGTTCATGTCAATGCAAATGATATTGCTACTTTTGGGGTTTCTCCCCGTTGGTTTCTTGCTTCTATAATGCTTCCAGTGGGTTTCACACCAGATGAGCTTGGTAAGATAATGCATCAAATTGATGAAGCTGCGAAGATGTTAGATATCTCAGTTGCTGGTGGTCATTCAGAAATAACTGAAAAAATTACGCAACCTATTGTTGTTGGTTTCATGATGGGGGTGGCTCCAACAGGAGAGTATGTTACATCTAGTGGTGCTAAACCTGGAGATAGTCTGATAGTTACCAAATCTATTGGCATCGAGGGAACATCGATTCTAGCAACTGAAGGGAGTTCATACCTGACAGAAGAATTGGGTCCAGATGTTGTTCGAGAAGCTCAGCAATCACGGAACTCAATCAGTGTTGTGAAGGATGGCGTGACTGCTTTTCAGACAGGTTTTGTACATGCAATGCATGATCCCACCGAAGGTGGTCTATCTGGCGGAATCCACGAGCTTTGTGATGCAAGTGGAGTTGGGTTTGAGATAGATAATGATTTGATTCCAATAACAAAAACAACCAAGCTGATTTGTGATAGCCTTCAAATTAATCCATTAGAACTAATTAGTAGTGGAAGTATGTTGATTAGTTGTGATGGAGAAAAAGCAGCTCATGTGATTGACCAACTTGAATCTGCAGGAGTTGGAGCTACAATAGTTGGTTCTGTAGTTTCAGATTCCTCTCATCGGAAAATTGTCATTAATGGATTACTTCAGGATCTTCAAAGACCAGCAACTGATGCGCTTTGGTCAGCCCTGAAAAAAGTTAATCCTTCATGAATTGTTCCAAACGTTCAATATCTGCATCTTTTATCCATTCTAGAATTACAGGGGATAGTGCGATATTCCTATTGACAAACACCTCATAGGCATCTGTTCCAACAAGTGGTTCTCTTTCAATACCCAGATACCAATAGTACGGTCTCCCATTGGGGTCTACTCTTCGCTCTATTTCGTTATGCATCCGAATTTTAGTTGGCTTTGTGATTACTAGCTTACTAGTTTCGGATATATCGGATGGAAAGTTCAGATTGAGGAGGTCTATCTTTTCTGGCATTCCTTTTTCTAGTACACGCATAACTAGATCCTTCGTTATCTCACAAATTTTTTCACACTCATTTGTGGCTCCCGTTGAATCGAACCATTCCTCAGGAGTTGCCTGACGAGAAACTGCAATGGAAGGTATACCCCGTAGTGCGGCCTCAAAGGCTGCACCTACAGTTCCACTGGTTAGCATACTTTGGTAACCAATATTCGCACCAGTATTAGGTCCAGAAATGAATAGATCAATGTCACTATTGAAAGACTCACCTAGAATGACAGAGTCTGCAGGAAAGCCATCGTGGGTAACAAAACTATATCCATACTTGTCATGTTGCTCAGTGACTCTGATTGGTCTCTTCAGTGTTAATGCCTTTCCAGTCGCGCTTCTCTGGCCATCTGGAACAACTACGAAAAGTTCTACTTCTTCTTTCAATCTATCTGCTAGTTTTAGAAGACCATCACTTCGCGGACCATCGTCATTTGTAAGACAAACTCTGTACATCAAGAATGACTCCAATTATCAGTAACACTCACATCGAGTCGTACTGCTGATAAGATTGGTGATATGAAAAATAAGATAGTGGAAGCTATTACCGCTTCCACTCCCGGTATCTTTAGACTAATGGATTTACAAATCGTAAGGCTTGAGAGTCTTACGCTTGTTATCCTTGGTCCTTTTAGCGGCATCATTCAGTAGTCTTTCGATTTCCTTATCGAGAGCTCCATAGAAATCTCCACTTACTTGGACACTATTCTTTTTAGCATAGTCTTGAACTGCTTTCTTAACGACATACGGCATTGTTAAATTCACTCCTCCTAAGAGTGCTTGAAAGTGCGCTCTAATGACTTATAAGCCTTTACAGAGAGGCCTGTTATATCGCGCGCTTTGACCATTTTGAAGCATTCTATAAAAAATGGACCGAAACGGCTTAAGAGTTCATTATAATAGTATCAGAGAGTCTAACAAATTGCATCTACTATCTTTATTGATGCATTTCCATCGCCATAAGGACATTTTCTGCTTTTTTCAAGTCCTTTATCCATCGCGGATGAAATCATCTTCGGAAAACTCTCTGGATCTACTCCAACTACTATTGCATGACCTGAGTCTACGGCTTCAGGTCGTTCAGTGGAAGTTCTTAGAACAAACACACTCTTGTTAATGGAGGGAGCTGTGGCTTCTTCCTGAATACCTCCTGAATCAGTAAGAATGAAACTACATTTCTTCATCAGTGAGATAAAATCGAGGTATCCAGGTGGTTCTACAATGTGGATTCGAGTATTTTCTTGAATCTCAGACATCAGTCCGAATTCATTTAATCTTGCAATAGTTCTTGGATGAGCGGCGAATATGATATCGGATTCCAATGAATGAATTCCTGAAAGAAGTCCAGCTAATATTTGCTTATCATCAACATTTTCAGCTCTATGCATTGTAAGAAGAATGAATTTGTCCAGACCTATTTGATCTGCCACGGTTTTTCGATTCTGGACCAGAGGAAGTCGACTTTCCAAGGCATCAATTACAGTATTGCCTGTGATGAAGATTTTCCCCCAGACTTGTTCGTTCTTCAGTATATCAGCTGACTTCTGAGTTGGAGCAAAAAGGTAGCTCGATACATGGTCTGTCAATCTTCGATTGTGTTCCTCTGGCATGCGAATGTCATAGCTTCTGAGTCCTGCTTCAACATGCCCCACTGGAATACCAAGCTTGGCTGCGGCAAGTGCGGCTGATAGGACTGCATTTGTATCCCCTTGAACAAGTACAACATCTGGTTTCTCTTTGATTAATGCCTTCTCAATACCAACTAGAGCTTTCGCTGTTTGTTCAGAGTGCGTTCCCGAACCTATATTCAAATTCATATCGGGTTCTCTGAGGTTCATATCGTCAAAGAATTGACTGCTGAGACTTTCTGAATAATGCTGACCTGTATGAAGTAAGAATAGCTCGATGTTTCTCCTTTCACATTCATGAATAATAGGGACCATCTTTATGATTTCAGGTCTAGTCCCGATGACAAAAAAGGGCTTCAATCAAATCACTCAATCCATGATGAATCCTTGAAACACATAAAGATGATGGGTGGAGATATAATATACAATTTTGATTCGATAACAGAATCCTCAAAACACCTAAAAGTATCATCAGCTAGAATTGCTTGGGCCAGTGGTCCGAGGTGAGATTGAACAGTGAGATATGCACATGGAGTTCTCATTGGTGCTGTATTTCCAGGAGTAATCTTCTTGGTTGCAGCTGCTATCAATGTAGTAGGAATCGGAGCCGATGCAGCTATTCTTGACTCGCTCAAGGAAATCTATACGATTTGGTTCGTTGCAAGTATTGCACTAGCTATCCTTCCTTTAGTTATCATCTTCATTGTGCGGAGGGATATGTTTAGAGAGTTTCTGATTTTCGAAACAGGTGGATTTGGTTTGTTCTCACCGATTTGGTTATTCATTGCAACAGATATTACTGGGGATCCATGGTATAGTATTCTCTTCAATGGAATCACAGATGGGTTAATTGGACCGGGTCCTGGAGGTACAATCATTGGTATCGATATTAGCAATCTCTTCTTGATACCCTTCCTGCTATTTTCATTTGTAGTAGGTGTGATATTCCTTCGTCCATCTTTTATTGTGAAGTATGGCCATATGGGCGAGATACCCGAGCTTGCCGAGTTGAAAGAAACCACAGGAACAAAAGAAGAAGCTTCAACTGAATCAGAGATGCCCGAAGTGGTTGCACCACCAACAACCGCTGATTCTGTCGGTATCCTTAGAGATGTTCTCATAGAAAACGGCACTACTGATCCTATGATCAATCTTATCCTCAATTCTGGGATTGGTACAACTACAGATTTAGCTGCTACTAGCGCAGATCAACTCGTAACTCTAACTGGAATGGATAAACGGCAGGCCGAAGAACTTCTTATGGCAGTACAGAAGAAAGTCTGGTTCAGTGGTATCTGAGTCAGCCCTATTCTGATTTCATATTGATGTAAGCGCATCAAGAGAAATTGTTACCAAGTCATCCAGAGGAGGTTTTCCAACTATCTTTGCCTCTTGATCTACATTCTCTCCAATGACTACACAAGCTGCTCCTACTTTGACACCCCTTAGGTGACCAATCACAAATAGAGCAGCTGCTTCCATTTCTGTGGCCAATACGTTTGCATCTTTCATAGCAGCCCATTTCTTCCGCATGCTATCAGGGTCTGCAACATAATCTGGATGTTCACTATAGAACGCATCTTTACTATGACCAATCCCAACATGGTATGGGGCTCCTC
>JABCSP010000142.1 GCA_018238825.1 Candidatus Thorarchaeota archaeon
AAGAAACAAACGAAGTGATTTCCTTCACTACTGGTACTGATTGGGATGAAGTGTATTCAGTCCACGACTGGGCTAATGAACCTGCAATCTATCCTTTCTTTCCATCAATTAACGAGGTTCTGAAATCGATGGCAGTAAAGGTGGAACTTCCAGATGATTACTGGAAGCACGGTCTCCCAATGCGTCGTGCAATTTTCTTTCATGAGGTTATGATTCACTACATGCCAACATCGGTCATAGATGGAGAACTGATTGTAGGGTTTAATTTCAATACTGCACTATCTAGGTCTCTCAATAAGTCTGAAACCGCTAGTAGGACCAAGGATATGAAAAAATGGTTCAAAGAAGCAACTCGTTTGAATGAGATAGGTGTAGGTACCGCCACTGCAGTTCCAGGTCACCTGATTCCTCACTATGCTAGAGTTATGAAAATTGGTCTAAAGGGAATTGCAGAGGAGTATGAAGAATTACTGAAAGGTGATCTAACTTCCGAACATCGAGAGTTTGTGGAATCCCTTATTCTAGGATGTCAAACTGCTAGAGATGTTGGAAAGAGGTATGCAAAGAAAGCACGAGAGCTTGCTGAATCAGAAACAGAACAAAAACGCAAAGCTGAGTTAGAGAAAATTGCTGAGGTTTGTGATAGAGTTCCCTGGGAAGCTCCTGTTACATTCTGGGATGCTTTGCAGTCCCTATGGATTACACACATGCTTGTGATGGCTGCTGAGTCTTATCCTGGTGCTGGTCTTTCTCATGGAAGATGGGACCAGTATATGTACCCGTTCTACAAGAAGGACATTGAGTCAGGAGAACTCACGAGAGAACAAGCAAAAGAATTGATGCAGTGTTACTGGGTCAAACACAACTATGTGTACGACTTTCAAGGAAAACTAGGAATGAATCAAGGTATAAACTCAAGCTTTGGTCAGCTCATGACCTTGAGTGGATGCGGCCCAAATGGTGAGGACCTGACAAATGACCTCACTTGGCTTGCTTTGGAGGTCATCGAGGAAATGAACCTCTTTGAACCAAAACCCAATGTCAGACTTCATAAAAACACACCTCAGGATTTCCTAATTCGCGTTTCAGAGATGGTTTCTAAAGCACAAGGGTCTCCCTTCCTCATGAACTTTGATGAGCACAGTATAGACGGAATGGTTTGGCAAGGTGTACCTCGCGAAGATGCTTGGGATTACGGTATTGTAGGTTGCTTGGAAAATACAATGCAAGGAAATGACAGATCTGATACTGTAGATGTAAACTTCAACTTGGTGAAAGCAATAGAGCTTGTCATGAATAATGGTAAGGACCTTGCTACTGGAAAACAGATAGGAATCAAGACAGGAGATCCAAGTAATTTCACAACCTATGAGCAATTTCTTGGTGCAGTAAAAACTCAGCTAGTTGAATTGATTCGTTTACTCACATCTTGTGGAAACATGGCAGATACAATCCGAGCCAAGTATCAACCTACACCTTACCTTAGCGCTCTCATGGATGGCTGTGCTGAGAATGGCAAAGATGTCAATGAAGGTGGAACAGTTTGGAATTTCAATACACTTGAGGGAATGGGAATCGCAACAGTTGCAGACTCGGTAGCTGCGGTCAAGAAGATGGTGTACGAGGAAAAGAAAGTCACAATGTCTGAATTGGTTAAGGCGATAGAAGCAAATTATGAAGGATACGAAGAACTCCGCCAACTACTCAGATCAAAGGCACCAAAGTTCGGTAATGATGATGATTACGTAGATGATATTGCTAGGGAGCTCTCGATGTTCTGGGCTGAAGAAGCGTTCAAACATAAGAATCCCTATACTGGTCGTCGTTTCAGAGCTGGTTATCTTTCCTGGAATTACTTTATTCCACTTGCTCCTCTTACTGCTGCAACACCTGATGGTAGAAGACGAGGAGAATTCATGTCTGGAGGTGTTGGTGCTGTTCAGGGCATGGACGCAAAGGGTCCAACTGCATCTATACGCTCAGTAGGTAAGCTCGGATTGGAAACCATCCCTAATGGAGCTAGCCACACTATTACTTTGAGTCCTTCTATGGTGAAGACAAAAGAACATGTAGAAAAACTTGCTGCTCTTTTGCGAGCATACAATGAAGTTGGTGGAACTGCTTTGCAGATCAATGTCATTGATGGAGAGACCCTACGTGATGCTCAGAAAAATCCTGATGCCTACTCTAATCTGATGGTCCGAATTACTGGATACAATGCTTACTTCACTATGGTCGGTAGGGAGCTTCAGGAAGAAATCATCACACGTACGGAGCATTCACTATAATGACCACTACTGGTTTCGTGACCAACATCCAAAGGTGTTCCACTGAGGATGGTCCAGGTATTAGAACAACAGTCTTCTTCAAGGGTTGTCCAATGAGCTGTGTCTGGTGTCACAATATAGAAACCATTAATGCAAATCCAGTAATTGTCTGGTACGCAGTGAAGTGTATTGGCGACCAAGCCTGTGTTCGTGCATGCCCCGAATCCGCCATCGAACTTACACCTGATGGAATTAAAATCAATCGTGAGCTTTGCAAGGTTTGTGGAACTTGTGAGGATGCCTGCCCAACTGGCGCAATAAAGATGATGGGCAATTCATGGGACTCTGATAGCCTTGTTGAAGAATTACTCCGCGACAAAGTATTCTTCACTACATCAAATGGTGGTGTTACTCTTTCAGGTGGTGAAGCAACCTACCAATCAGCCTTTGCGATAGATATTGCCATTGGACTGAAAGCTAATGATGTGCATGTGGCATTGGACACATGTGGATACTGCAGCGAGAAGATAATGCGGGATACATTGCAGCATGTGGATATGGTTCTCTACGACCTGAAAATAATGGATCCTCAAAAACATGAGGAGTATACTGGTGTTCCGCTTGACCGAGTATTAGCAAATGCGATAGTTGTGTCTGAGAGCGGTAAACCCATCTGGATTCGAACTCCAATTATTCCTGAACATACCGATAGCGAAGAAAACATACGTTCTATTGCACAGTTCATAGTGGAGAAACTGCCTAATGTTGTGCGATATGACCTTCTTGCTTTCAATCGAATGTGTACTGACAAGTACAAGCTCTTTGATTTAGAATATCCCTTGAAAGATGCTGATTTGATATCTGAAGAAACTATGGAACACCTAGCAGATATCGCTCGAAATGAAGGGGTGGAAAATGTTGAATGGTCCGGAATGACTAAGAATTCAACGATACTAACTACAAATGACGAACAGGAGGAAAAAACCTGTGCCAACTAAGATACTTGATGACGAACTTGTAAACGCAATGAAAATATTTGAAACTCCAAAGTTTATGATAACTAAGGATTCGAATGATGAACCCAATTCAAGCCTTGTGATGACATGGACTGTCTATGAAGGAAATACCATGATCTATGGTGACTTCTTATCCGAAAAGACTCGTATGAATCTCAATGCTGGTAACAACCAGATGTCGCTCCTAGTAATGACAATGGGACTAGATAGTTGGTTAATCAAGTCTGATTTTGAATCTTATCACCGAAATGATGAGTTCTATGAGTTCATTGCCCAAACACCGCTGTTTAGGTATAATCAGTACACCAATGCAAGATCTGCTGGTGTTGCTGAGGCAATTTCATCCAGTGACAAATATGGTATCTCAAAACCTTCTGTCCTCTCTTCCTTCATTAAGACAAAGATGGTAAAAGGCAAAGTTCCAGTTGAAGAAACAATAGAGGGAAATATGCCCAATAATATCTACAAGATTTTTTCGAAGATGGCTGCAGTAAAGGTACTTGCGTTCATTGATGATGATGGTTACCCTGCTGCATTTCCTGAGTTTGGCATGCTTCCAGTGTCATCTAATTCAGTGGTCATGAAACGAGACCAAGAAAAACGACGTGGATATTCACTTAGAGATGGCCAACGAGTTGCTATTTCACTGGTATCTCTAGACCCTGCTGCATTTCAGATGAAAGGGACTTTTCATGAGATCAATGATAGCACAGGGTATGTCAAGTTGGATCGAGTCTATGCCTGCTCACTCCCAAGACCAGGAATTCGTGTAGACCTACCTTTGCTTACCCGGGCAGAATAAACACAAAATTTTGCCACACCGTAACCGTTGATTGTTTCTTGGACAAACCTAGACATAAGTCTAAGTAGTCCGCCCACCAACGGCAGTGGGCTTTATTTGAATCTTAAGGATGTTTCTGGCCGCATTCATATCTGCATGGAGGCGTGATTCACACTTGGGACAGTAGAAGAACTCTCCACCTCTCTCTTCCTCTGTGGAACCACTGTCCTTCACACGAAGGCCCCGTTCACCACAGGCACTACACTTCCGGGAGGTCCATGCGGGACTCACAGTCCAGACTCCTCCGTACCTGTGACCGAGAGCAGCTCGTCTGTACCTTACTCCCTCGATTATCTGTCCCCAGAGGTTGGTTGACAGGTTCCAGCTGAAGGTCCTCATCCCTCCCTTTCCCTGGAAGTATCTAAGGTCCTCAAAATAGATGGTCTTGACTCCACGATGTTCACAGAACCACACGGTTTCAGCGGCCAGCTGATGAGAGATCTCACAGTCGATGCGTCGGACCTTTGCCCATGTAGCCTCCAACTCCCTCTCTTTCTTCAGGATGAAATTTGGAGGCGGCACCATCGCGCGTTTCTTCTCCCAGTTGTTCTTTCGTAGTGCAAGTTCTGACATCAGGACTCTTGTCCTCTGTCTAAGTGTCACTCGTTTCTTGTACAGCTCTTCCCTTCCAATCTTTACCTCATCATAACTACCTCCACCGTTCTTTACTGACAGGACTACTGGATGCCTCAGACCCCGGTCAACTCCCGCTCTTCTTGTTCTTGGAATCCTAGGAAGGACTTGTTTCAACATATCATCATCTGGTGATTTGAAAGGAATCAACAGAGTGACCCTATGACCTCGGACCTTAAGGACAGGAGGAGCACATCGCCTACTCTTCTTGAGTACCCCCATATTTTTCTTCAGTTCCAAAATCTCTTCTGGGTCAGGGTCTTTCCTAGATTTCAATGAGGACAGTCTTCGAGTGAGTTGTTGAAGTCTGATAGTATTTCTGAGCTGTATGCTCATATCCTGAAACCGTTCCGCCCGATATTCTAGTTCTATAGCTCTCCATTCATTCCCCTTCTCTCTGGCCTCACTTGCCTTGTTTCTGGCATGAGCTGCTCTTCTTGGCAACCAATCAAGAAAGCGGAATCGGAGAGTCTGACTCCTGTACGGGGAATCCGGAGCACGTTCATGTCCAGTGATTCCTGGTGGTGTCTTGATGTAGAGGATGATCTCGTCCTCTCTCTCAGGGTCTTCCTTGAACCAGTACCCCTGTCCAGTGGTGTTCTCGGTGGATGCAGCAAACTCCATAGTTGTCTTTCTGAATACAGGCTGAGTGAAAGGGTAATTGTTATTCTTCCAATCATTGACCAGTAATACCATGGTGTCAAGGGTTACTGTTCCGGTATTAGACTTCATCAAGTCTCGCACCCGTCGTCTCTGAATGCTTCGGACTGAAGAGGAGGAATCCAATTCATTGAGGAGTTGGATATCTAGAGCTCGGCGGACCTGCTTGCAGGCTGCAAGAGCATAGTGATAGTAAGAACCTTTCTTCTTCCCACCGGACTCCCTGACCTTTCGGATAAGGTCTGCAGGGATTCTCTTTAGAAACAAAAGTCGTCTGAGCTGCTCCCCGTCATTAGATAGAATATCAAGAAGAGCATTGACTAATTTTCTCCGAGTATAGTTTGAGAGGATGATTCTGGCTGCGGTCTCAAGGACATTCCTGTACATCCGTTCAAAGACAAGAAGACCAAACTCATTGGTTCTCTTCCATTCAAGGAATGGCTCCTCTCTCAGGACAACATACCCCTGTCCCTTCGAGCCCTCTAACTTCATCCCCACAGAAACTGCTCTTGGAGGAAGTGCATACACCTTGTTGAGAACCAGATTGACTGCTTCAATGTACTTGCCAAAGTGTTGCCCTAATACTTGAAGGTCGACCTCAGAACATTTTTTTCCAGACACCTTGGTCACTAATTGCTTGGCCACTCGTTTGTCTTTTCTTTGGAAGGATGGATCTGGTCTT
>JABCSP010000143.1 GCA_018238825.1 Candidatus Thorarchaeota archaeon
AGCATAATATTTCGTGCTGCTTGAATTTGTGTGGCTCTTGTTTTAATTTTAGTTATAGTATACATTGGTAGATCAAGACGCGGAGCCTAGTATCAAGTAGATCTGATAATATACGAGGTCGCAGCATTCACCTCGAGTGCTGCACCTCTAGTTCTTTATTCCAAGTTATCCATTAGGACTGAGAAAAATAGAAGGGTTATTCGATTTCTTATCAAACTGGATTTAAAAATCGGATGATGTGCCATCCGCAAATCTTCATATGCTTTCAAAAGTATATTATCTTTGATTCAAGAAATCTGGGTGGGGTAAGGATGTCTATTGGGATGCGACCTGAAGATATTGAAAGAGAGATTGAGATAGCTGTAGTGCGAACCTTCGGCTGGTCGGTTATCGAGTTTGAGGCGGTTTTGTTTCAGAAATTCCTAGTCATGTCAGCTCCTAGATCATTAATGACAGAGGATATGTTTCGTAAACACCTGAAGGGCATGGAGGCAAAGGGATATCTCACACCTGTAGAGTTTCATGGTAAGCGAGCATGGAAAAGGCTGAGTATAGAGTCAGATTTCGAGGAGATTGTTCTAACTCCCAAAGAAATCAAGGATTTAATCGAGAAAGCAAAAGCTGAGAGTGAAAGAAAAGCAGCTCAGAAGAAGCCGCAAAGTGAGAAAATTGTTAGTGAGTCAAAAGCATTAGCAGTAATTATTCTAAGATATCTTGAGATTAGTATGCCAAGCAGAGTTAAGGTGAAACGCAAGATTGGTGAACCAACACTAATTGACCATATTGAATCACTGCATCATGCGCTGGTTGAATCCAGAGAGTCATTTTTGAATTATATACGAAAGAATTTACCTAGAGTATATGACGAGATGAAAAAAATACTCAATGCTAATGGGGATGAGGTAATCCTCCGAAGTTTGCGCGTCATCGAATCAGGACAGAGAATATATCCACCTCAGTGATCTCGTTTCACTAAGAAATTGGACATATCCAACATGAATTTTTTGTAAGTTTCGGTGAATGGAGGATTTGTGTTATCCAGAGCTTTCTGCCCTTCGCCAAGAAGCTGAATCATCTTCACACGAGTTGATTCAAGTGCGCCAGAATCACGGAATACAGTTCTAACCTGATCAACTTCATCGGGTATTATCTTGTCATCTCCAAGATATTTTTCTAGGATTTCTTTTTGTTCTGAACTACATAATCTTAGAGCTTCAAGAAGAAGCAGAGTCTTCTTTCCTTCTTTGATATCACCATCAGCTGCCTTTCCAGTAACTGCTTCATCACCAAAAGAACCTAAAATATCATCTTGAATTTGGAATGCTTGGCCAACCTTAATGCCATACTCACTCAGAGAGTTCATCTGAGACTCCGTAGCTCTTGCCATAGCTCCACCCATCAATAGAGATTTTTCAAGAAGTGATGCAGTTTTCATTCGAATCATCTCCAAGTAAACCTCAGAGCTAGTTTCTGAATCAAAAACCATATTCATCTCTAGAATAACACCCTCAATAATCTCTTCGAAACTTTTCAAATAAAATCGAAGACATGACATACCAATATCGGAATCTAGATTTGATTCGGTAATTGCCAAAGCACCTAAATTGATGAGTGTATCTCCGCCAAGAATTGCAGCACTCATACCAAAATGACTTGCTTTCTCGGAATCCTGTGAAATACTAGTTTTGTACCATTCTCTATAGCGAGCATGAAATGTGGGTCCACCCCGTCGAGTTTCATCATGGTCGATAAGGTCATCATGCAGAAGTGAGGCGTTGTGTAATATCTCAATAGAGCAAGCTGTTCTGTATAGACTCTTCGGGTCGATTTCACCACCAACAGCCTTACAGGCAATCGCAATAGCTATTGGTCGGAAACGTTTTCCACCACGCATCAAATATTCTTTGAGATCAGCATAATACTGAATATGTATTGGATTTAGTTTCTTTGCTCTCTCAATTCGGGTGCCAAAAAACTCTTCTAATGCCATGTTGACTGCGGCTAGTTCTGTTTTCATAACCTCTTCAAACGTCAAATGAGATTCTCTCCAGCAATACCTAGGAACAATCAAACTCTGGTACCCCTTTTTAGGATTTCTGAAATTGTCGAATTAAAGTTTCATGATTAACGATGTAAAAAGAAGAATTTGTGATGGAGTGAATTCTCCATCACTTGTACTGATTACTGACCAACAACTTCGGTGTTTGGAAACGCGATAGTTGGAATTACACGTTTGTTATGAAC
This sequence comes from Candidatus Thorarchaeota archaeon, assembly GCA_018238825.1. GTDB lineage: Archaea > Asgardarchaeota > Thorarchaeia > Thorarchaeales > Thorarchaeaceae > SMTZ1-45. Next base: position 2,245 of record JABCSP010000143.1, read on the forward strand.
CTCGAGATCATTAGCAACCATAACATCTCCCTTCAAGGACTCGTAGAGATTACCAACCCACAGAGCATATCTAATCGGGTTTCCCAACTCACCATTCTCAATGATTCGAGCATTGCGTATTTCATTTGAAAATGTACCAGACATTGGATCAACAATTGGCCATGCAAAGTGTTCGATATAGACACCTCTCTTGATTTCACCAATTATATCATCCACAGATTTTGTTCCAGGTTTTACTTCCATAGTTGTTGCAGCGCAGACTGCAGGAGTAGTAAAACGCCCTGCCAGGTCTCTAGCAATTCTGCGGATTCCATTTCCAGTAGATGATAATTCAAGCTGATTACCATTATAGCTGTCAAAAAGATAGGCTTTGAGAACACCGTTCTCAATAATCGGGGTTTTCTGAGTAGGAACACCCTCATCATCAACAACAGAACTGAGAAGACCTCTCTCAGATTGACCATTGTCAACTATTGAGAGACTCTCACTCGTGACAACATCACCAACTTTGTCAGTCCAAGGACTCGACCTCTTGTTCACGTTTTCACCATTAGCTGCAAATGCTACTAGACCGTAGAGTATTTCACTTCCTTCACTTGGAGCAAGAACACCTACAGCATCATCCCATTTTTCTTTGAATGGTTTTGCTTTTAGAACACTGAGAGCTTGGGATTTCAGAACTTCTCCGATATTACTGAAGTCAATTGATGCTAATTCTCTCGACCAACACCTCTGTACACCTTCACCCACACCAGAGTCATCTTCCGATTTCGCTGTGAAGAATCCGAAGGCAATAGTTCCCTTTGAACCTACATCAACTCCTAGTGAGTTCCTGATATGATATTGTACAGAACTTACGCGGAGTGAACCGTTAGGTACTGTGACATTATCAGCAGAAGCACCTTTGACAACTTCCATTGCTTTCTCCATCAATATCGTACTGTCAGCTGCTGCGGTATCATTGTCATGATATTTATCAGGAGAACCAGAAACTTTCTTGGGTTCAGGAAGAGATACAAACTTGAGATCTTCATTACTTACACGCGCAATAGATTTAGCCCGTTCAACGACATCTTCTGGAGTTTCTTGAGCAAGTGTAGAACTAGTAAAACCAATCTGCTTTCCAATGATATACTTCAATCCTATGCCAAACTCGACAAGAGAACCTCCGATCTTAGGAATGTCATCATCAATATAGGTACTGGCAGTCTTCACACGAATTGAATAAACCTCAGCCTGAGTTGCACCACTTTTCTCGGCAAGTGCTACAGTCTTATCAGCAATATCAGCAATGTTCACATTAGCCACCTCCAACTACCATTTCCATCCGCATATGTGGACCTCCAGAGGTCACAGGGATGAAATCTTCCTCACCCTTTCCACAACTACCACCTGCAAATTGGAGATTATTTCCAACAGCATCAACAGTTTGTAGAATCTCTAACACTTTTCCTGCAAGAGTCATGCTACGTACTAGCTGGGTGAGTTCTCCATTTTTGATGATGTATCCTTTGAGAGCTGAACATTGTACTCCACCGCCTACAACATCTTCCATTCCAGACAATGATCTGACAACATAGAGACCGTCTTTTGTGTCAGCAATAATATCCTCATCCTTCCAATCTCCAACATCAAAGAAGGTATTTGTCATCCGAGCAAAAATCCGTCTATTGTAATCTTGAGCACGGCCATTCCCTGTGGGTGCAACACCCATCAGTGAAGCGGTTTCAATAGTATGCATGTATCCCTTGAATACACCGTTCTCTATGATTACGGTTCTGGATGATGGAGTTCCCTCAGAATCGAAGGGATAACTACCTGCATACTCTTTCAAAGTACCATCATCAACCATCGTAACAAGATCAGTACCAACTTTAATGCCTGCCATGTCAGTGAGAAAAGATCTTTTCTTGACGACCTCATCAGCTTCGCTTGCATGGCCACAGACCTCGTGAGCAATCAGTCCCGATATATCACCATCAGCAATCACAGTCATTTTTCCAGATGGAGATTTTTCAGCAGATAACAGTTCAATAGCTCCTTTAGCACAATCTGCGCCAAAAGGTTCAATGTCTATTGCTTGAACTAATTCATAACCAGTTTTTCCTCCACGAAAATCATAGTTGAACTGCATTGTGTTACCCTCACGAGCTACTGGTTGAACAACAGCTCTTGTACGAATCTCATCCCACTCCAGTTGAGAACCAGCTGTATTGACCAAGCGGAAAATTTTCTTTTCGTCAGTGTATATAGAATTTCTATTGACAATTCGGGCATCAGTCTGCATAGATTTGTCAAGAGCCATGACAAATTCAAGTTTCTCTTCAGTAGATACTTTTGAAGGATCTACCTTGCACTTCTGCCAGAGTGTCTGTTCAATTGGTTGTACACCTGAAAAATCAAGGGGTTTTCTAGAGAATCGAGCATTTGCTTTTGCACTTCTTGTTGCATCTTTAAGCAGAGTTTTGCAAATCTCTAATGATAACGATTCAGAAGTTGAGGACATACCCCAACATTCTCCGACTAGAACCCTTGCAACAGTACCACCTTTGGTAGCTTCACTGAATCTGCGGAGGTCACCATTAACCACCATGATTTGAGTTGACGCATGGGATTCTTGTCGCATGTCTGCAAAGGACACATCTTTCTCTGGAATTTCCTGTATGACTTTAGTCATCATGTCCAGCATATGGTTTCACAAACCCTTGGCAGAGTGAGAATGAAATAAGTGTTTGGAGGTAAGCAACTGGAGCAGAGAGGAAGTAAATCGCCCTTAAGCAGTACATATTTTTTGATTTATCCCAGTCCCAAAATGATAAAGCACTAGAATATAGTTTACTAATTATGACCATTAATATTGTCCCTTTCTTTTCAGTTGTTTCTCCTGAAGGAATCAATAAAGAGGTTCTAAAAGAGATAGAACAGGAAGGAGTCAGAATAGTTGAAAGTATGAGTGAAGTTCCTTCAGGTGAGCCAGTCTATCTTTTCATTGGAACTGGCGGGACAGAGAACGAAGTTGCCAAGTTTCTCAAGTCAGCTAAATTGGACCCTCCAATCATCATACTAAGCTATGACGAACGTAACTCACTGCCTGCTTCAATGGAGATACGAGCATACTTGGAAATGAAAGGAGTTCAAGCAATGATTGTGCACAGACCCCTAGCACAACTCCACGCGCTTCTTAGTAGATGGTCAACATATACGCAGATAAAGGAACGTTTGAAGAGAAGTAAACTGGGTGTGATTGGTGAACCCTCTTCGTGGCTCATTGCATCTGGTGTTGACCCGGTCAAGGCGCTGAAGTATGGTCCTGACTCGAAGGAGGCTTTCTCGCCCGGGAAGCTTCTGAAGGCTGACGGCGGGGTTGTCTTCTTTGACGAATTGAACAGGTGTGCGGAGCGTCTCCAGAACGCTTTATTGCAGGTCATTGAGGAAAAGGTTGCAACTATTGGCGGGTTTGATATTGACTATCCTGCAAACTTCGTCTTCATCGCTACAATGAACCCGACGGAATATGTCGGAACGGAGAGGCTGAGCGAGGTTCTTCTGGACAGGTTTGACATTGTTGAGATGGAATATCCTGAGGATGTAAAGACTGAGCGGGGAATTGTTGTTGAGAAAGGAAAGAAGCTTGGCGTCAGTGTTTCAGGTGAACTTCTTGGCAAGATTGTCGAGATTGTGCGGGCGACAAGGAACGATGAGAGGATTGAGAGGCCTGCCGGAGTCAGGGCATCGATTGGTCTCTATGAGAGGGTACAGACTAATGCTACCCTTCACGGAAGGCAGGAAGCCGCCCTTGATGATTTGTATGATGTTGCCGTTTCCGTT
>JABCSP010000144.1 GCA_018238825.1 Candidatus Thorarchaeota archaeon
CTAACAGGGAGAATGAAAGTAGCTGTGGATTACGTACAGTGGGAAATGGGATTCAGTGTATCAAACAAAAAACCTGTGAGATCATAGAAGAGAATAGGAAAGTTTCACCAATAGTAGTTGTTTTATTAGCATTTACACAGAAAGGAACATAGGTAGGCTTCGGGACTTTCAATGTTATTCCCAAACTTGAACGGTGAGATGTGAAATGTGGAAGAGGAAGAACACCAAAGAAGGTGTTTCCGTGGATGAAATTCTTGATGACTTTGTCAATCTCGATGTAGAAGACGATAGTAAACGGACAGAGATGAACGACGATGATTATGTTTCTATGATGCTAAAGAAAGATGCAAGAAAAACAATTGAGAAGCACAGAAGAAACGAACCAGTTGACCAATCTCCTAAGAAGAAATCAGAGCCACCTGTTGTTTCTGAAAAAATCGCCCCCATGAAGCGTTGCCAGAACTGCTACTTCAGTGTTAAAGAAAGGATGCTCGGCGGCTCAATCTGGTGCCATTGTACAAATCCCGGTAGGTCTGCTAATATCGAAAGTAAGGGATCATGGGTGAAGAGTCAACTCAATCCACCCTGCTGGAAACCTGTTCAGGAATAGATTACATCTCGGTCTTCTTACTCTCTGAAATCCTACGAGCTTCGTTCCACATAATCTCTGCAAGAACCGTGAACATATCTGCCACTCCATCTCCAGTTTTTGCACTACTTTCCATGTACAAGAAGCCATTGTCCTCAGCCCAGCGCTTCGCCTCATCCGAGGGAACTGCACGGTCAGGAAGGTCTGTCTTGTTTCCAACAATGAGCGCGGGAACTCTTGTCCCAATCGACTCGTCTGACTCCTGGACCCATTTGGCCATCTCTGTGAAGGAGCGCCGTCTCGTAACATCAAACACCAGGATAATCCCTGCCGCCCCACTGTAGTACATCTTACGCACTGCCTTGAATCGCGCCTGTCCTGCAACGTCCCATGCTTGGATTTTAATTCCAGTCGAGTACTCAGACTCAGGAGGTGAGATATGCGTGAGTTTAACGGCGAATTGAGAGCCGATCGTGGTTTTGTAATCTTTTTCGAAAGTTCCGGTAACATAACGGTTGACCAGAGTGGTTTTACCAACAGCACCTTCACCGATTACCATCAGTTTGAATAGATATTGATAGGAGTCTGTGACAGTACCTGGGCGTGGTGGTTTTGGACGCCTGTGCTTAATGTCAGAAACTAAAGCACTCTCAGTGTCTGAAACTGCAGCGGCGACAACAGTAGTTTCTTCAGGTATGGGTTCTGCAATGAGAGCTGCGACATCGTCAATCTCAGTCATTGCGGCACTAGTTTCTTCAGCTCCAAAGAGCTGGTCAAGGAGTGCCTCTGCAGCCTTTAGCGAGTCGCTACCATCTTCGCTCATAGTGCTCTCAAGAATTTTCTGGGCAGTTTCATTCTGTTCTACATCGCTGAAACCGGTACCCTCAACAGAAGCAAAGGGTGATTCACCTTCAATAATATCTTCGTCTGGACTACTGAAATCAACAGGTTCGATTGGCACAGGGGCGATATCTGCAGGAGCTGCAACAGCAACTCCTTCTTCAACAAGGATTGCGGTTTCAGGAGTTGTGACCTGCTTTACTTGTCCACTAGCGTCGGTCCACATCAGAACAATAGGTCGAACAATGACGGTACCTTCTGCTTTTGGCATGAGGCGAACATCAATGCTTTTACTCTCACCAGCAGCAAGGTCGAAACGAAGTTGCTGTGGTTCTACGTCCATGTTATCTTTGGGGAAGTGATAGATCTTGCCAGCGATACCAGTGACAGGTTCATCGCTGATATTATAAACAGTAATTTTACCGCTTAGTTCAGTTCCGGTCTTTGCATCAGAACTGACCTCAAAGTTTGGAATAATCTTATAGAGTCCCTCTATGACCTTAAGGGGCCCATCAGAAACGCCGACCTGTACTTCTTTGCGACCATCGCCGCCAGCATCTCCAACATTGATAGAGAGGATCTTCTTTCCAATATCTACAGTTGCTAACTCGATAAGGTCTGCCATGTACAGATTGTAGAATTTAATCTGATGATCTTTCGTAGATATTACAACTTCATCGAGGTGGTCTGCGTTGATTTCTTCGATGCGGATTGATAGAGCATTAACATTATCCAATGTTGAAAAGAGGTCGAACTTACTCTCCTCGTTTCGGTACACTCGTATTGAGCCATCTCTGGTGACAACACCAAGTTCCATCTTACGGTCTCCAAGAATGTCACCTGATGCAAGTGATACAACTGGTGAGGGTAGTTTTAAAGATTCAATTTGCTCTACTGAATTGTCTTTCACCTTGAAAATACGCAATGTATTGTCACGATTGCCTGTGACTATCTCTTCAATCTCATCACCAATTACATCACAGGTTCCAATAGCCAGAGGCATGTCACTGAGCTCGTACAAACAACACTGAGAGATGTTATTGTCAGTGTCCATCTGAAGAATTCGAAGTGTCTTATCACTGCCACCGACAAGAATCTCGTTCTTATCATCTCCAGTGACATCAGTCACATAGACGGTTGTAACAAACTTGTCAACAGCATATTCTCCAATGATCTCTAGTTGACCGCTAGGAGCATATCTAAAGACTTGAACTGTCCCGCCCGCTCCAGGAGATTCTGAAGAACTAAGTGCACGGCCTACAATCACTTCCATTTGACCATCGTTATTTGCATCAGCAATCTTGATGGATAGAATACTTCCACCTACATCGTGTTGAGCAAGGAATGCAATTTCAGCACTATTTGTATCATATAATCGAATGACGCCGTCACGTCCACCCGTACAGAGTTCAGCTGTGCCAGAACCAGTAACATCGCCTACAGCAATCGCGCTGGTACTCTCGTCGTCGTCAATCTCGAATAGAATTTTTGGTGAGCTCAAGTCAATTACCTTCCGGAGTTTGTGAACAGGCACTTTGTACAGTCAATATCGAATCTATAATCCCAAATATCAGTGCCTAATGCTACTAAAACTGGTTCGGGGGCCTTTTTTTACTTTGTGCGCTCAGCCTCCACCGCTTAAAGAAGCCTTGTTTACAACATAGTATTTAACAGAGTGCTCGTGTAAAGCAATACTTGGATGAAAAATGGCCAAACTCTCTGTTCGTAACCTCTCAAAGTCATATCCAAATGGGGATTCAGGTGAAACTGAAGTCCTAGACAATATTTCTTTTGATGTTGGAGAGGGTGAATTATTGAGTATTCTTGGGCCATCAGGTTGCGGCAAGACAACTTTACTCAAAATCATTGCGGGATTGTTAGAACCAGATGAGGGAGAGGTTCTCATAGATGGCAAGGTAGTAGAACCAGGACACAACCGTGTCGGATACATCTTCCAGCGAGAATCATTGTTTCCGTGGAGAACAGTAAGAAAAAATGTGGAGTTTGGTCTTGAAGTTAGTGGGATGCCAGCGGAAGAAAGGAATAGAAGAACCGATGAAATTCTTAAAATTGTAGGAATGGAGGGTCTCGATGACCACTTTCCACACGAGGTATCTGGGGGCCAAGCACGAAAGACCGAGATGGCACGTAGTCTAATTCTGTCTCCAGATATTCTTGTAGCTGATGAGGCACTCTCTAATTTAGATGCACAGACTAGAAATTACCTCCAAGAGGAATTTCTCAGGATTCAGGGGATTACAGGATCAACCATTCTCTTTGTTTCACATAATGTAGATGAAACCGTGTTCCTATCCAATCGTATACTTATGTTAAGCAATATTCCAGCCAAAATCATTGCTGAATACCATTTGGATTTACCAAGACCCAGAACTCGAACGACACAAGCATGTCTTGCATATAGGAGCCAAATACTAGATGTTCTACGTGTGGAGCAAGAGAAGGCTATGAGTACAACTAGACTGAAACAGTCTGCCTCCATTTAATGAGATACTTTTCAATAAACAAGAAAGCATAGGTTATCAGAAATCCGATGAAACCTATGAGCAGCATTCCTGTAATTACTTCTCCAGTTCTACCAACCTGCCACATAATCCAGATCAGGTAACCTAGACCGACACTACCTCGCAACATTTCAGCTGCAACTAAGCACATCCATCCAATACCAAATCCAACTCGTAGACCAGCAAATATCTCAGGACCAGCAGAAGGAACTACGATTTTTGTAAGTATCTGACTTTCGCTAGCTCCAAGCGTCTTGGCTGCATCAATATGAACGGGTTCTGTCCGTTTTACTCCGGTAGTTGTATTGATTAGAATCGGGAAGAATGCACCAACCCAGATAATGAATGATTGAGCACCCACGATATTACCTGGAAACATGAGTAAGGAGATAGGAATCCAAGCAATTGGGGGAATAGGTCTCATTGCTTCAACGACGGGTCCTAAGACCGAATCAACAAGACGGTAACGTCCAATAGCAATACCGAGGGGAATAGCCGTTAAAGCAGCAATAAAGAAACCGATGGTAACTCTGAATACACTGGCACCAATATGTTCAGCCAAGTAAGTGCCTTGACTATCACCTTCTAGCATGAGCCTCATAAATGCTTGAGCAACATCAAACAGTGATATGTGAGTAAGGCTCGTAATCAGGTGCCATATAGTAAGAAGAATGACTGCAGGAATTATTATTTTCAGGAGTATCCACTGAAGAATGTCAGGTGTTGCCTTTGGCCTCGTAGATATCTTCGCTTGTGTATCGTCTTGTTTTATTTCAGATACTGACATTCTTCTCGTCACTTGAGTGATACGTCCTACTTTTCTGTCTGCCGTTTCTAACAACACTATGGTATACTTTCAATGAAAGTGGTGTTAAGAAATCCATCCAGAAATGCTGATGTATTCGATGGGATTTTGTCAGCCAAGAGCTGATTTTCATGAATCAGAAAATCAAGATACATTTCAATACCAGTTCGATTCAAGTTGTAATCATAAATGATATTGTTGAAAGCAGTAGTCACTGGAGTCAAATCCATTTCCAACCAGTCTACAGCAATTGCAATTGCTGCAGCAGGATTGTTTACAATCCACTCTTGGGCTTCAGCATGAATATCAATGACTTTCTGTACAATGTCTGAGTGACTTACAAGGAAGTCGTTATTGGATGCAACAACACAACAAGGATGATTTGGCCAGATATCACCTGATTGAATTAGAGGTACAGCCTTTCCTTCATACTCGGCTTTAGCATTGTAAGGTTCCCAGACTATGAAAGCAGGATCACTAGCAGTGAGTGAATCAGCCATTGCAGCTGGAATAGTAGTATATGCGGTAATATCGCTGAATGAAAGACCAGATTGGTTCAAAGCCAGTCGGAGAAGGTAGTTCTGGACTGTAGCAGGACCAGGTGTATGTACGCCTTTCCCAGCTAGATCAGCTACCGTTGTTACATGGCCAGCATCATACTCTGTTTTTGAAACCATGATTGCAGAGCCTTCCAAATTTACTGCTGCTAATATTGTAACAAGAATATCTTGATTGATACGTTTCACCAATGCGGGTGCGGCTCCGAGATAACCCATATCGATTTCGTCTGTGAGAAAACCATCCATCTCATACGCACCATTACCAAATTCGACAAGATCGATAGTGATGCCCTCTCGTTCGAATAGACCATTTACTATGGCTACACGTAAAGCTAGCTGATGCAAATCTTTGGAAAGATAACCGATTCTTACATCAGGAGGAGGTGGAGGATTCCATACTGCTATGAATCCAAGTGATACTACAACGATTACAATAACTGTAAGTCCAACAGCTTGATTTCTCTCCATAGAACGCAACCTCATTCTAGCTTATCCCTTCGCTACATATTAGTATTGAGTTGTGCACTTCCCAATCATCAAGTTGATTAGTCAGATGCACCATGATTTAATTATGTCACTTAGAGAACGAATACCTGAACAATTGAAGATTGGAGAGGATATTATCTCGATTGCACTAAAAACCGATGTTGAAGTTTTTCCAACAAGCGAGTATGTTCTTCTTGAAATCTCGAATAAAGCAGGTAGAATCTATATACC
>JABCSP010000145.1 GCA_018238825.1 Candidatus Thorarchaeota archaeon
CGTTCTGCTGATATTTGTAATAGCCTCCAAACATAAGGACTACATATTTGATATCCCGTGCTGTTTCAACCTCCTCAATAGGTACGACTCTGCGATTCAAAGCAGATGCTAGATCATACGCTGGAATACTCACATTTACTCCAAGTGATTGGTCAAACCATGATGACCATGTCATGTTAGCGAATTCGAGCATACCTCCAGAGGATCCCACGTCATAATAGTAAACCCCTTCATTGTCCAAGGTATACGTGTGTACACTCCAATTTCGTATGTAATATTTCCATGTACAACCTCCACGAGTTTCTAACCCATGCCAATCCCTAATATTCGCTGTTAGAATTGGATCATATTGTCCATCAAGAAGACCAACATGGACAACACCATAGTAGGCGGGATTACTATTATTGAGTTCCATGTGCACGCTGAAATTATGCAGTCCAGACAGGGGAAAGACGTCAGGTAACGCGTAGACGTATGCAGGGCCATAGTAATCGCGAACTGGAGAAGTATTCGTTATTGTTGGCATTAGAATACTCTGTCCATCTGATTGCAGTTCTGTTTCAGTATATGTCCACCAATTATTCCAAGTATCAGTTGGAATCTCCATGTATTCAAATCCAGTTGTGTTCGAACAGTCATGATGCCAGGTCTTGATTACAGGTTCTTGTGAAGGAAGTGATAGTAGTGTTGATTCAGATATCTCATCATTTGAAATTGTAGAATGAGTGAGTGGCATGAAGAGAGAAATACCTAACAATAACAGAACAGCAAGCTCCAATATCCAACTGCTTTTGATTGTATTCAACCCCCAAATACACGAATAGCTGTGATTTGACTTGTAATAACAGGATGTTAATGTTTTGGACTCCAATTTGACCAACTCCAAGTATTCGTAGAGGTGCATGGAGGCCGTACCGGTAATCCTTATGGGACTGATTTTCTTGTTAGAACAGGATAGGAATTGAGCGAATCGAATATTATCAAGAGGTTCCAACGGTCACTTGAAGGATGTGAAGAGGATCATGTCTACAGTGGTACGATTCTGGAGTTTGACCGCGAAGACTATGCCCCAAGAAACCAATTCTTGGAGGGAATGATAATCACCTCAAAAGAGGGGACACGAAGAGTGCATTTCTTCATACCGTCGCGGAATAATCCGATTGTCGATGTGTCAAAACTTGAGGTCAATGATTTCGTGCAAATCTATGGAAGGGTAGATGAGAGTAGGAGAAACAGCACAACTCCATCTCTTATCATGGCCCCAGATCAAAAGATGGTGATATTTGCGAGAAAACGAGCGATGTTCTCCTGGCATGGAGACCGGATTGATTACGTGCAAGCTCTGAGTTATCTTATTTCACTTAGCTTGAGTGTGATATCTAATATCTCACTCTTTCTTTCACTTTCACTATTTCCATCAAGTACCTTTGCATTTCAGGTTGGAGTGATATCCACAATATTCCTCATCATCACGATAGGAGTAGACTGGTACAGAAGCCACCTTGGAAGACAAATAACTGTTCAATCTGATAGCGAAACTTGGGAACTTCTCAACAAGATAGTGTCTAAAAAATTTGGTCCAGTTTGAGTCATATGACCTCCTCAAAGAATAGACCACCTTCCTGATAGGAATTGAAAAGGCACAGAACTATGTCAAGAATAGGAAGAGAGTTCCTGTGATACACACATTGTTCTATCAAAACGAGCTGAACCTCACTAGGAGCAAGTGAAAATGTTATTTGAAGCATCAATTCTCATTGCAATCTATGCCCTCTGGATTGTGATATTAGTGAATGTGATGATTTCAAGTGAGGAGATCTCCCTCACCATTGCCACATTGCCCTTCATTGTGACCTTTCCTGTAGCCCTCATTGTTTCAGCTATTCTTGAGATATCTGTGCCTGGAGTATTCATGGCTAATATTCTTCTTACCATGATAGTTGGTGTGCTTCTATTCATAAGATGGGTAATGGCGATAGTCGGTGAATAGCCTATCCACTATGGGAAGAGAAACACTGCAAAAGAAATCCGAAGTTGTCTACTTCTTCTTGTCCTTGCGTTTGAACTCAGTGTAACCGCAACGACCACAGGCAAACCTGTCAAAATGTTCAGCCATGAAAGTGCCTTTTTCGCACCTGGGGCATGATCTTCTGGTAGTTGATACTTTTCCAGACTTGTCGACTTTGTACATGTTGTGTGCTTTAGGCATTATTTTTCGCCTTCCTTCTTCTTTGATTCATGCCTCTTGACCATATGGTCAAGTTCGATTCTCTTCATCTGTTCAGGGTCTGAGTAGATATGTATCGAACCCTCAGTTATACCAATGCCATAATGGGTATTAAGTGTGCTAACTAACACTGCTGATGTGTCTGCGTCAAACTGTGCTACAAGCTTTGCACGTATGTCTGCCCTACTTGGAGTACTTGCTCCAGCATGGTCGATTTTGAAAGCAATCTCTTTTCTACCAAGAGGCTTGTTTTCCTTTTCGCTTACAATATCAATATTCATCGGCATCACTTACGAGAATCAGACCGCATCTACTGTGGGTCAGGCATCCCACTTTTGGTTGTCTAATAAAGCTTTCACAATTAGCACTATTTTGTGAAACTAGCGCACCTTCAAAGCGTACTTACCTGGCTTGTCAATATTAAGGCGTGAAGCTACATAGGAACTCTTCCTAGGATCTTCGTGAGTATCTCTACCTGGGAGGATTACGACGATTCCTGTATATGATGTTGAGAGGTTTGTTCCCTTACAGTTTGGGCACATACTCTCATTAGTGAGGTAGTGACAGGCTTTACAAGCTTTCAACTTTGCCATTTTAATTTCCCCAGCTACTTCTTCTTTTTCTTGTCTTTCTTGGATTCTCCACGAGCTGCCTTCACATCATCCTCAATCCAAGAGGCATCTGGTCCAATTTTACCAAGGAATGGCTGTCTCATGGTAAGTCCAAGTTTTCCAGATTTATTACCCGATTCAAAGCTAATTGATGTTACCCTAGCGCGAACCATATCTCCTTCAGAGAGGGTTCTTCCTGTTTCTTTTCCAAGAAGTGAATTACCTTTGGAATCTTGCGTGATAAAATCATCACAGATTTGACTCACATGACATAATCCGTCAAGTGGCCCCATTCGGATGAATGCTCCAAAGTCCATGAGCTCCACAACATTGCCCTCTACAAGTTCTCCTCGGAGTGGTTTGAATACGAGAACTCGATAATCAACAGCATGGTATGTTGCACCATCACCTGGCATCAGGCGGCCTTGACCAATATCATCTATCCCTATAACAGCAATCATGAGACCAATGTCTCTATCTAAAACGTTCTCATGCTGTTTTCGCAGGTGAATCATCGCTGCATCCTCAATTGGTGACCCAAATTGTGAAGGTGGAATACGAACGACATCCTTTACTGTGACTATACTGTACAATTCAAGACGCTCCTAGCCTGACAGGACAAATATTCTCAGAATAATCAGACTCTCAGGCATAGCCTAGTGTCTTAACCCGACGGGCTCAGCAGCAGCACGCTTTGGAAACCATAAAAACATTGTGACATAGTTCATCTTATGGAACCTTGTAATTCAAGACGCTTCTTACCTCTCAGAAAAAGAACTGGAACACCTCGTGCCAGAGTTCGTTCTCGGAGTTCTTTGTCATTGGTTGCAACAACTCCACCTACTGAATATGCATATTCCAAGACTTGATCATCGACTGGCTTGATTCTTGATACTTCATCTAATTCTAATACGGTGCATCTTTCAACAAAATCCAATGCAGTCCTAAACTTGAATTTCTCAGTTCTTACTGCGGCTTCAAGATTTCTCTCAAGTTCTCTAACTACTGATTTAAGAACAATAAACTCTATGTTTCTCTCTATTACTCTCTCCGTTTCAGCAAATATATCCACACCAAACTGAGCAGGTACCGTTAGTATATTTGTATCAAGTACGACGATTATGGGCAACTTCAACACCCGCTATTGTGTACTGGTGGTAATCTAGACTTCAGCATATCCAATCAGACGCCACTTATTCTCTACACGACGACCAAGTGCAACACGCTGTCCCTTTTCAGCTATTACCGGGCGTTTGAGTGCTAATTCTATCTCATCACCATGTAATCTGGTAATCACTCCCACTGTAGGAGCTGTTCCAACAACAAGTACCATGGGTTCATTAAGTCGTAGATTTTCTACCAGTTTCTTACTCTCAATTCCTACAACTCGCTGCATGAGTACTGGTTTTATCATTAGTTTTTCGAGAATCTTAGGTAACTTGCCAACTTTACCTACAACATTCCCAACAAGACGATCCGCTCTAGTTGAGGCTGGGTCTAGTGCAGTTCCCACACCTATCAATCCTCCAGGATATGCCTCTTGGAGAGAATTTCCACTTCCTGAGAGAAGACTAACAATTTTTGCCTTGATTGGTTTGAAACTTTTCTCGCCCTTTGAGCCTGGTGCAATCTCGATTTCGTCACCAATTTTCAATTTTCCTTGGACTATTGAACCACCAATCACTCCTCCCTGCATTTTTTCAGGAGGTGTACCTGGTCTGTTAATATCAAAGGAACGTGCGACAAACATCTTTGGAAGGGTTTCATCATCGCGCTCTGGAGTTGGTATCACTTCTTCAATGGTCTTTATCAGAAGATCAGTGTTTGCTCCGAAGACGGCTGATACTGGTACAATTGGACATCCATCTGCAACTGTATCTTTTATAAAGTCCAAAATCTGTTGATAGTGCTTCTTTGCATCCTCCTTTGAAACCAGCTCAATTTTGTTTTGAACGATAATGATTTTTTCTACACCTACGATATCAAGAGCGTGTAGATGCTCTGAAGTCTGCGGCATTGGACAAGGTTCGTCTGCAGCAATTACAAGAATCGCTCCATCCATCAGACTTGCTCCACTAAGACAAGTTGCCATTAGCGACTCGTGACCAGGACTATCGACGAATGATATCTCGCGGAGAACCTCTAAGGACCCGCCGCATTTGCTACACTTACCCTCTTTTGCCAAGTGCGATGTTGTATACATATCCGGCTCCGGACATTTCTTGCATTTCATTAGAGTTGTTGCAGCGTAACCAAGTCGTATTGAGATTCCACGCCTAATCTCATCCGAATGGCGGTCAGTCCACTCTCCAGTTAGATGGGACACAAGTGTAGTTTTCCCATGGTCTACGTGACCTAACGTACCAATGCTAATCTCTGATTGTCCCTCGTATTTTCTGGTCACCTAATATTCACTTCCGCCAATAACTGCTTAGGCATAGTCACACTTTCCTGTTGTCCATAAGAAGTATATGGTTGACACTATGGTCGGTAACTTCTGTACTCAGAAGCAAAGCTTATGCAGCTTGCATAACAAGTTCTTCAAGAGGTGTGCTGCCTTTCTCCTCAACTCGCATATTTACTTGCGATATATTGGAGTCTAGTTCTCTTCCACGGACAGTCTTTCGTCTGGCTGTACCTTTCCGGTCTGATCTGAAACCAGGAGGTCCACGGATTAGAATTCGTTTCTTCCCGCTACCGTGCACATCTGGGCGTATCGGAAATCCTGACGTGTCACTTCCGCCAGTAATCTTTAGCTTGTATCCTGGCAGGCCTAAGGCATCTCCTTCAACAATTTCCCCAACCTGCTTTCCAACTAATGCATTGGTCTTAGCATCATCTAACTCATACTGGATGGCTTTTCCAGTTTCGGGGTCTGATATGACAAGTTTGAATGGCAAGATATAGTCGCCTACCTAAGATATATGGTGAGTATTCTAATGAACACTCCAGCGAAGGCTAAAGAAGTCACTTTATGAGGATTGCGGTCGGGTCGGAGTCGTTTTACTCTTTACCTGCTACGGAATCATTATAACCGTTCCCCGAAACCTAGACATTCCTGGACATTGAGTCCGGGATGATGTTCGGTTCCTGTTTCATCGAGGCTGCATTGCAAATCTCGGAAGATTTGCTATGTCTTACTTCCTCTCCGCAAGCGTTTAGAGTCTCCGGCAAACTGACGGCGACCAGAT
>JABCSP010000146.1 GCA_018238825.1 Candidatus Thorarchaeota archaeon
AACCAATTCCTCGATATGTTCGATAATTTCCTCAGGTATTTCGAAGGGGAGTTCAGGTTCATCTTCAACCTCTAAAGATTCAGCGAGTTCGTCTTCAATAATTTCATCATGCTCTGTGGCTAGTTCTTCCCTTTCGTTTTCAAAATCCATCTTCTCTTCTGTAACTTCACTAATCTCTGCTTCATTTTCAGTAGACGATGATTCTTCGATTTCCTGTGATTCCTTCACAACTCCTTTTTCCTCATGTTCCCTCTTAGGCTCGTCAACAGTGGTTTCTTCTATCGAATGTTCCTCGCTGGTGGTATGTTCCTTCTTTCTCTCGGGTGTTTCAACCTGTTCAGATTCAGCTTCTTCAGATTCCGAGGTTTCAGGACGAACTATGGAGTTGCGGACCTTAGTGGACGCCTCTTGTTCTGCGACTTCCTGTGTTTCTTCCGAGGTCTGTTGGACTTCAGATGCTTCTTCTTTGACTGGTTCTACTGACTCCTCAATCTCCAGCTCAGCCTTACTCTCAGAAACCTCCCCAGTTTCCATGACATAGACCGTCCCATCGCTACCCTCGATATAGGATTCACCGGACGCTACGGTCTCTTCAGCCTCTCTGCCTTCTGTTGTTTCTTCAGATTCAGAGGAAGTTTCTTTCACCGACCTTTCTTCAAGTTTATCCTTCATATCATTGACAAACTCTTCGTGAAGTTCTTCACGAGCTTCCTCAATCTTGTAACCAAGATCTTCTTCCATACCTTCTAACTCTTTTACAGATTCGCGAGCTATCTTTTCAGCCCGCTCCGCGTTAGAATCAAGTTCATCGAGTTCCTTGATGGCTTCCTCGGTGAGTTGCTCGATTTTTTCCTGTTTTTCAAGTTTCTCTGAAACCTCAGAGGCAATCTCCTCTGCAGTTTTCGAGGTTTCATCAACTTCTTGTTGTTCACTTGTTTCGTCAATTTCCGGAGGTCTGTGCCTCTCAGTATCTTCAGAGAACTCACGCGGCACTCTCAGACCCCTGCTCAGCAATCCTAGTAATTATCGCATCATTAATTGTGGCCCAAAGGGTTTCATCAACAGGCTCCTCATGAATGACCCTCGCACGTGCTAGTAGCAAAGAAAGAACATCAGTGATAGAGCCAGATGTACCATTCAAATTACAGTAGAATGCTTCAAGGAGTCGTAACAGTGGACCAATATCACCTTCTTCTGCTTTCGTCAATCTCTCTGAATACCGGAGTGCAAAATCCTTCGTTCTTACAATGGAATCAATCAGTTCGAGTGATTTATTATTGACCACAGGTGTTTCCTGCACTCTGGCAGGTTCTTTTCTTTTCAGTTCCTTATGCTCAGAAGTTGCGCTCCTAATAGCTTCTAGGAGCAGTGATTTCATCTTGACAGGTTCAAGATACGCAGGTATCTTTTTCCCTATCACTCCCTTCTTGACCCTTTCATTGAGCAGGTCCATATTCAAACTAAGAACCGCTCTATCAATAGAGAGGAGTTCAGCAAGGTCCGTGATAACTTCTTCATTATTTTCCCGAACCCAGGGACTGATGAATTTTGAGAAGGACCAAATAAGATGTTGGTAACAAAACGGGAGAGCATCCGAATTATATGCTGCAGCACCTGCAATATCTCTAACGAGCATTGCAACTAGCAGCGAACTCCTTGATAGATCCATTTTTGATAATTCTTTACAGACCTTCCTAAAAAGAGGTATTGAAAGAATTGCATAGAGTCTGAATATACTTGGCATATCAATGGTCATTGATGAATATTCAATACTAAGGTCCTGAATTCGTGGAACTCTGGTAGTGAATTCAGATTTCGCGTTGAAATGAGGATTAGCATCCCTGACTGGTTCCATATGCTTTTTGATTTCTTCATCAGTCACTGGACTCTTGGGATTCAACTCAGGATAGAGTTCCAACGGATTGTTGATTCGAACAAGGATGGGTTTTGCACTACTAGCTGTGCGAACAACTGCAACACCCTTCTGCAATGACCCAATCATTGTAATCTGGTCTTCATTGCAGTTTATCTGGTGCCCTATGAGTTGACGATCGTCACGGGAATTTGTTTTTTGAAAGAAGATATTCAACGGCATCTTGAAAGCCGCAGTAGCCAATTCAATTGCACTAGGAGTTGCCAGACCAAAACCAAGTCCACTGCTTCGAGACTCGGTCATTGTCACACATATCGTATCAAGTGCAATGCGATGTGCTCCATGTGCCTCTTCCACATTGATATTTGACCCTCTCTTGAGAAAACGATGTGCCTCTTCCAGAACAACGTAATATTTTAGACCAACTTTACTGGTTCCATCAGTCTTCTTCTTAGCTTCAAAATGCAATGCAAGACTGTTTACTAACCAGAACATGAAGAATGAGCGTTCTTCTACTGATAGCTTGTCAAGAAGGATGATGGTGGGTTTCGATACAAGTTCTTCAATCGACATTCCAGTTATTGTTCCAAATATGCTTCGTAGCACACCTTCACACACAGAAGTAAATCTTCCAAACAATGCTCCTCGGAAATCCTCGTTCCCCCGTGAACTGTATTGAAGCTCACTTTCTATAAGAGGTAGGGTCTCGATAAAATCTTGTAGAACTATAGGAATACCTCTTGTATTTGTTTCACGTGCCCATCCTAGACGTTTGAAGGTCAACTCGATGACCTTTTCCAGGTACTCTTTGATGATCCCATCAGTGGGCTTGGCAGCGACAAATAGGGTCTTGATGCCATTTATGATCTGATTGACATGTACTCCGTCAATCATGTTAGTGAGAGAAAATCTGGCTGTTGAGATTGTTTCATCACCAAGTGTAATTACTCGAATATTTTTATCAGCACGGATTGTTCGCAAGTAATCCTCATTCTTTGAAGAAAGGACCTCAAGGGTATTGATGCCATTCTTACGTAGCTCATGAGTGATACAAATCTGAGTAGTGGACTTGCCAGACCCAATGTCACCATATATCCCAGAATGAGAAGCCAGGTCTTCAATAAATATTTTGAACTCTCCAATTTCACGACCAGATTCATCCAGGATCTTTCCTAAACTTAGAGATGGTTTCGTACTCTCTGCAATCTGCGGTTTACTGACATCAGGTGGATTAAGAGTTGCAGGATTGGAAGTAAAAGTTGCATGGTCTGCTACCGGAATTCCAAGGTCGCATGTGGGAATAACAAAGAAGATTGCTGCTTCGTTTATTGATAGAAGGGTTGTTTGCCCAACAGGTTCTCCTCGTAGGACTTGAGTCACTTCGCTGATGTTCGATTTGGTTTCCAGAGTCAGGCTTCTATTCTTGTCAGCGGGGGCAAGATTCCCCCGTAGAGTGGTCATCAGTCTCTTGGAACTCTCTTCTGCAATTGTCTTTTCTGTGTCCCAACAGATAGCTGCAACTCTTACCTCACAGAGATGATTTGTGCTTAACCGTTCAATCTGCACAGCCAGTGATGCAGCCTTGCGTTGAGCCTCTGGGTTCACTTGTGTTGTTGATTCTTGTACTTCACCTGAGAATAGGGTTGACCTGGGTGTTGAAACAACACATTGTGATCTGGCAATCTCTGCTTTGTACTTGTCTTCGAGATTCTTCAGTTTTCTTCTGTTTGTTGTCTGTGGAGTTGCAGAGATCTGGATAACGCCATTTGGTAACTTTTGCAATACAGAAGCCATGACAGTCAATGCATCGCTCTTCTGGCTTTCATCTTCAATCGATAGCGGTTCACCTTGGAGATATAAAGCCACTGCACATTGGTTTTCAGCAAGCTTTATTCCTTCAAATTGGAGAAGGATTTTGAATTTCATCCCTGAGAGATTACCCCGGAGATTGTCCTCCATTCGTACAATGTACTCTCTCAGAGTGCGCTCTTCCTTCGCCCATGTGAGATAGAAGACCCTCGTCTTGTGTCTTATTCGCTCTAATCTCAGAGCAAGTGGAATGTTAGCAAGTGTTAGAGCTCTGAGCAGGTCTAGAAAGGGTCTATAGTTCAACAGCTCAGAAGATTGAGAGAGGTGTTCTTCTGGGAGTTGAACTAGTTCTACTCCACCAATGAGCACTTCCTTTGAAAATGGTTTTCTGGAAAGGGAGAAAACATCCATGGCTTTTGTCACAGCGGTAGGGGCGGCTGGTTGTTTCCGTGACATATATTGAAGATATAAATAAACACCAAGGGCAATGAGAATAAGTGAAATAACAAAAGTTTCGACAGGATACACCATCGCGACTGCTGTAAGATAAATAATGCCGTTGAGTACTGAGATCCCAACTGCAATTACAAAGCCTAGAAGCCAGAGAATCACTCTTTCTCTTGAAGCTCCTGAAAATGCAAGGAGCGCGGATCCTACTAGAAAACATCCTCCAGATAGTAAGAATGCATTCAAACGGATTGTGCCATCAACGTAGAAAGCATACAAGAGCATCCAGAAGACTATCATACAAGGAATCGCTGTTAGTAGGAAGAAAAGAAATAGCCGTAATGCAGTATTGAAACCAATATCCGATTTTCCCTCATCAGTCATAACATTTCACATGGAAAATGAAGAACTCAAAACCTATTGATTGTGCCCTTGATGATAGAAGTTCAACATGCGTTCTATTCCTGCTCTTTCTGCATTTCAAATCCAATCAAGTCGCCAAACAAGCAATCTGCTCGGTTGTTTTCCAGCAAACTCCCCTCATGTTCGACTTCTGGGGTAGGTAATAGCCTCGGTTTGCAGTTATTGAGCACTTATTCCTTCAATTACTGCAAAATGCAGCCATTGGTGCATGTGATTCCATACTCATTGTTCCAGAATTCGAAAATAGAGCGCGGATAGGCGAGGTTTGGCTACTCGGTAAATCAACGGTCAATTTCTCGTAACTTACGGGTCTGGTGTTTGACTTCTCACTGAAAGCCAATATCTAACTAATTCTTTGCATCAGGATTTCATATGGTGTTTGTAGTAACATTGAGGATAATCCCATTCTTACAAAGAGGGGAGCATATCAAGATAGTGGCTGGAATTAAGAATGAAGAGGAGAAATGAATATTGAAGTTATCAGATGAAAAATTAGAGGAATGGCAAGATATTGTTAGGATAAAACTGGAAACCCTACAAGATGGAGGACCAGATTGCAAGTATGTAGGGATGTTCCATCGACCCATCATCTCATGCCTAGAAAAGGGTGAGTTTTCTGATGCTGAGAGAGTTTGTATGAGTGAGTTGGAAAACCACAAGAATGACTCGTTATTGTGGACCCTGTACGCCATCTCAATATGGCACTGCGGCGATGCTGCTGAAGTCCTCAAGGCACTCCAGACTTCACATGATCTGTCAAGTAATCTCTGTATCACATGGAACTGCATGGGCTCTGTATCAGCGCTGTTAGGCCATGATTTCCAGATGTTCTTTGCCTATGAGGCATCTCTATTAATCCATGAAGCACAGGTGTTTCCCAGAAAGTTACTGTTCACTGCCTACAAAGACAAGGGAATGTGGGAAAAGGCCATAGAGATGGCCCGTGGAATCGTGAGCCTTGAACCTGAAGAACAGGGAGGATGGGGAAACCTTGAGTCAGGTCTCTCAAGTTTGCGTGATCGACCGAAGGCAGTCCAAATCGCACGAGAGATGACTAAGGAGTTCCCTGAACAGTATCTTGCTTGGTGGACTCTGGGGATGATACACCTTCATAATGAGAATTGGGAGTCCACAGAACACGCTGCACGAAAGGCCATCCAGTTACATCGAGAGGATCCTGATGTTTTCTATCTCTTGGGTATTTCCTATCTCAAGCGTGAGATGATGAGTGCAGCCATCAAGAATCTGAGAAAAGTAGTGAAGATGCGTCCCTCAGATGCAGGTTCTTGGCATAACCTTGCAGTGGCTCTCACCATGGATGGAAGAGAACAAGACGCAGATGATGCCTTCAATCAGATGGAAACTCTCGACCCAATACTCTACCAACAAGTCGTGAGTTTGATGACACACAAAATCGAAACTGGTGCAGGTCCCGATCTTCTTAG
>JABCSP010000147.1 GCA_018238825.1 Candidatus Thorarchaeota archaeon
GCAGGTACTAATACAATTGATGCACGAGGGATACGTCCCGATGAGTGGACGGATGTTGCTTTTTGGGAGAGTTCATGGTTCATTGGTGATCTTAACCAGATGTTGGAAGACCTTGGAGATGATGGGATAATCCTCTCTATTGATGTTGCAAACCGATTGGAACTTGAAGTTGGAGATATTCTCAATGTCAAGGGACCATTCGCAACTGGTACATATCCTTTGACAATTGTTGGAATGGTTGGATTTCTTTCTCCGATTGAACAGTTGATGGGTGGATTTGATTATGGTGTTAGTGGGGATTACACATCTTTCGTATCTGAGAGTTTCTTGAATTCGTCCAATCTCATATATGCATCAACAGCAAATATTCTCATTGATACAGGCCCAGATACAAATGGTACCGAATTACAACAACAGCTAATTTTTGAGATAGATGGTGTGTATTCAAGTTTCTCTGTTACAACAGAGATGTCCGACTATGAAACCAGCGTGATCAGAAGCGGCACAATAAAGATTCAATGGCTTGCAATTTTCTTTGCCATTGTTCTAGCATTAGTTGGAACCGCTTTGGTTGTCATTCTTACTTTGCAAGAAAAAGATACAGAAATTGCGCTCTTATCGGTTAGAGGATTCAGTAAATGGCAATTGTTCAAAACTCTACTTGCAGAAATAATGGTGACTATCTTTTTTGCACTTATACTAGGCGTGGGTGTAGGGATTCTTATGAATGTTGGACAAGTAGCTCAGTCAAATGAAAATGCATCCGGACTTATCCGATATCAAGTTGCACTGGGCGGTGATGCAACTTACACGATTCTAATGCTACTTGGAGTTGTGATATTGGCAGCAGTAGTACCGGTTTGGTGGTCTTCAAGGAGGCCCGAATCAAAGGTGGATTTACTAAGGAGTTAGATAATGATGATGAATAAAGAAGGCTACTATATTCAAACGGACGATATCGTGAAGGTATTCCGTCTTGGTAACGTTGAGGTTCAGGCCCTCCGAGGTCTCTCAATGCGTGTAGAGAAAGGAGAGATGATTGCTATTGTTGGTGCAAGTGGATCTGGAAAGACAACCTTGCTAAACATTTTAGGTGGAATCACTCGTGCAACTGCAGGAAACACAATTGTTGCCGGGTATGATGTAACTAATGCAAGTCCAAAGCAGCTTGTAGCTCTTCGAAGAGAGGTTGTTGGACATATCTTTCAGGAGCTAAATCTAATCAGCACCTTGACTGCTTACGAAAATGTCGAACTCCCAATGCTTGCCGCTAAGAAAGATGGAGGTACTCGAAAGCGACGCTGTGAGGAATTACTCTCCATCGTCGGTCTCGCCGATAGAATGCATCACAAGCCCGATCAACTTTCTGGAGGCGAACGCCAACGCGTGGCTATTGCTTCTGCAATTGCAAACGACCCTCAAGTTTTACTTTGTGATGAGCCGACCGGGGACTTGGATTCCGAAACTGGTGGCGTTATTGTTGAATATCTCCATAAAGTCAACAAGGAGTTTGGCAAGACAGTAATCATGGTTACTCATGATCCATCAATAGCTCGACAATGCGATAGGATCTATAGGATTCGAGATGGTGAAATCATCTCAGTTCAAGAACCAACCTCTGATAAAGAGATGGGCGCAGCTTCGAGGATTGATGTTGTTCGCGAGAGATTAGAAGAAATCAAGGACGAGATTAAACGCTTGGATGAGGAAGCGAAATCTGGACTGATTGATTTGGGTCTCTTTGCAGGTCAGCGGACAAGACTTGCAGATAGGCAGCAGCTATTCGAAGAGGAATTGCATAGATTGGGTCTATAGAAACGTATCAGTAAACAATCTCTATTTCACGATATGTTTTTGACGACGTGTCTACACATTCCATGTGTGTGTTAGTGATGACTCTACCAGTGATTATTGTTCATGGAGGCGCTACGGTCTTCAAAGACGAATTCCACGATGCTATTCAGGAATCTGTTACGAAAGCGGCACAGGTCGGTAAGTGTGCTTTTGACAATGGAGGATCTTCGCTTGATGCCGTAGAAGCTGCTATCTATGTTCTTGAAGAAACTGAATTATTCACCGCAGGCAGAGGTGCTTGTAAGAATACGGATGGAGAAATTGAATTAGATGCGATGATCATGGACGGCAACAGGCTTGAGAGTGGAGCAGTAATGGCTGTTCAGGATATTATCCACCCCATCTCCCTAGCAAGATATGTTCTTGAGAGAACTCCCAATTACCAGATTGCTGGAAATGGAGCTAATAAACTCTACAAACAGATGATCAAAGAAGGTTACCGCAAAGAGGTAGAAACCAATAGAACTTCACAGCCGTCAATCGCTGGAGAATGCGATACGGTCGGTGCTATTGCAGTAGATAGTCAAGGTCGAATTGCATCAGGTTCTTCTACGAGTGGTTGGCCTGGAAAACTTGCTGGAAGAGTTAGCGACTCAGCAATAATAGGTTCAGGGGTTTATGTAAACGAACTTTGTGGAGCAAGCTGTACAGGAAAGGGTGAACAAATACTTCGCATAGTCATGGCCCGTATGGCAGTATATCACGTTGAACAAGGTAAAACGGTTTCTGAAGTAGCTGAGTTGATGGTGTCCGAGCTAAGGCAGAAGACCAGTGGGGAAGCAGGTCTTATCATGGCTGATAAAGATGGGAATGTTTCTCTTGCTTACGATACTCCTCATATGCCAGTGGCGATTCTGCATCCTGAATTAAAGGAACCTTACTATTCGGTGAAACCCAAGTGGCCTAGATAATACAAATTCACAAGAATAATAACAGAACATCTTCTATGTAACAGTGGAGTTGAAGGCATTGTCACGGAAGATTGTATTTTTGTCACTAGTCTTACTTATCACAGTTCCACTAATAACAGTAAATCAAAGTGGTTACAATTTAATTTCAGATCAAATTAGAAATATATCGGATATTGTAACTCCTGATACCAATCCTGTAATTTGGCATGATGATTGCAATGACACCTCGTCCTTTCCAGATTTAGCAGATGCATGGTACACAGGCGCTATGGGTTCTATTGCTGCTGAAAGTGGTTACATCTACCCGACAAATTTCGGAACGGCATCAGGAAGTCATGGTCCAGTCTATTTTCACACATTTTCAGGTTTAACTATTGGTCAGCTAGATTGGCTTGAAGTAGAAATTGAACTAGATGGTTCATCAGCAATGGGTGCTACAGCCATCATGCTTTACGATAGCGACTATAAACGAGTTGCTCTTCTTGACGTAGCTGACTCTTGGATTTCACAAGATGACACAGCAGCGTACGCAGGATGGTACGATGTTGATTTTACGAGTACTTTTACTCCTAAAGAATGGCCAGCAGATACAGTGGCAGTACCGTATCACGAAACTATGCGAATAGAAATTAACAATACAGGACTTTATGGATTGATTCCTCGAGTTGGAGAATTCAAAATGCTTGATATTGTTGATCTTGAACTTGAGAGAGATATCACATATTTGTGTGTTCAATTCAGACAGAGCGACTCTAATACTCCTTGTCAAACAATGAGAATTCATGATATTCAGATGCAGTATAGGCCAAACCCTGTTTACTCTTGGCATCATGATGGTTCCAACATGAGCGAGTTTGTGAATCAACAAGTTCACTTGAACTGGTACAACCTGCTCAATTGGGGTAACGGCACATGGAATTCATCCGGTGAATATTTGTTTCCACAATCCATTGATTCAGATAGTGATTGGCATGGCCCCACTTATGTTGCTGAATTAGAACAGGGACATACATTTTCTTCATTGATAAATTTCAGTGTAGCAATCGAAGCTATCAATGATGTAGCATCGTATTGTGGCAAGCATACAGTGTATCTTGCTGATGATGATTTTGATTTGATACTTGGAGTTCATGTGAACGATGGATGGACTGCACTACAACAGGGTGGTGTGTATGGCATGCACCGATTCAAAAATTATACAGGAACAGATAATGGTCCTATTTCAGCCGGTACGTTTACAGGTATCAATGACTCTCTTAGTTTTAGAGTTGAACCTGAAGTCGGAGTTTATTCTTACAATCCGTTTTATGGTGAAACTCTGTTATGTGAATGGAATGAAACAGAATTTTCACGCAATGTTCGATATGTCATCTTAATGAGTGCTCAATTGAATGCTAACCCCTTGATGCCTTTCAGAGTACACGATATTTCACTCGAATTCTCTAATCAGACTGAAACGGAACCAGAAGAAGATACAGATTCTCCAGTCATTGCTAGCTTGACTGATTTTTCCTTTGAATATGGTTCTATTATTCCAGATTTGGAGTGGTCAATTTCAGAAGCTAATCCTGAGTATTATAGGATTGAATTGAATGAAATTATTGTGGAATCCGGACCTTGGGATGGTTCAAATATTACAGCATCACTTGATGGATTAGATCTTGGAATACACAATTTCACCTTAATAGTGAACGATACATTAGAACAATATTCCGTTGATTCAGTTATTGTGACTGTTGAAGATACAACTGCTCCAACAATAAATCATCCAGCAGACATAGTTATGAAACTAAATGATACTAATGTCTCAATATCATGGGAACCATATGATCTGAAACCCGATTACTATGAGATTTATCAAAATGGCTCACTAATCACTACAGGTAATTGGAACAACAACGATATCACTTACAATCTCACTAACTTGCAACCAGGCATATATGAGTATCAAGTGATTGTTTATGATTCATCAGAGAATTCAGTTTCTGATACTGTAGTTGTTGTTGTAGAAGAATCTTCAGGTGATTTGGTCCCACTAGATATAACAATGATTATCTCGATTGGGTCTATAATCATAATTGTGATAGTCATTGGAGTAATTTGTAGATCCAGGGGTCGAGGTGGACCAGTAGACCCTAGTTCGGGATATAACTGGTAGACTAAGTCAAGGTTGCTTCAATCTTCAAGCAACCGCTTTTCTCCCTCAATCTTCCGAATATCAGTGATATCTTGGCTTACTTCCAAACAGCCTAAATATTTACCACTGCTATTTCTAAGCGCAAAGTATCTGATGTGAACAGTCTTCCCTCCAAGGTTGAGCCAGAATTCAGCTGTATCTCTCTTCCCTGCGCGAAAGTCATCCAGAATTCCCTGCACAATGTGAACGCTTCCCTGAGGATGGCATAACTGCACACTTCGTCCTATAATGGCCCGTGATCGTACAAAGATTCGATTTGGTGATTCACTGAAAAAGCGTACTTTGTCTTGTTCGTCAACATAAGTTGTGTCGACGGGTAGATGATTGAACAGTAGCTCCAATTGTTCGAGGGTTAGAGTACCACTTCCAAAACTGACTTCACCACTCTTAGAGATACTCACACTCTCTTCTCCCTCGATTACTTTTCTCTGAGGTTTGGGAGTGTAGCTACAATACCCGATATCATCAAAGTCTTGGACCACGATATCCCAATCTTTCTCTGAGAACATTCTCATTGAGGCTGGGAATATGATATTATTCTCTTTATAGAAATGATCAGCTATATGCTCTGCTAGTGCACTGGCTATGTCTTTCATCTTTCCAATATTATTAGATAGTTCAGCATCACTTTCTGAGTTCAAATCGAATATTTCTTTTTCCAACTTATGAATATCTTGATGCATAGACCACATTGCTTGAGGTGGTCCTGTGAGTCCATGCTTTTCCAAAATTGGGAACAGTGAATTTTCTTCTCGCTGATAGTGTGATTCTGATTCAGTCAAAAATCCGATTAGCTCTCGAATTCTAACTAGAAACTCAGGCTTAGGGTCTCTCACTCCTTTTGCTATTGAGCCTATAAGATTATCAAGTTCATTGGCATATTCCATGAGAATAACATGCTCGGACATCAGGGTATGAATGGGATGACCTGTTGGTACAATTGGTTTTTGATTTTCTACTGATTTCTTGTATAATTCAAGTTGAATATCACGCATTCGTTGAATATCTTCTTGTGGTACTCCTTCCT
>JABCSP010000148.1 GCA_018238825.1 Candidatus Thorarchaeota archaeon
CTTTTTATCAGATACTTATGTGCACGCCCAGAAAGTTTCACTAAAGGACTATCGGATGATGTGTTTGTACTAACTCCAATAACCGGTTTGTCAATTGGCACTATACGCGAGCCCTGGGCCATTCCTATTACAATTCCGATAATCGTATCCGGAGTTTCTGGGTCATTTACCAGATAGAGTCCGTCCATAGTTTCATAGCTATCCTGCTCAAGCCTTCTTAATGCTGTAGCCAGGTTCCTACGATGCTCTTGAAGCAGATAACGACCTTCGACAATTGCTTCTTGGTCACCAAGACAAATCTTGACTCCAACTTCCGGTCTTTTATTCCTACCACAAGCATTGAGCAAAGTAGAGAACTCCTTTGCACTTCGCATCTCAGTTCTCTCAGGACGTTGAGGTAACATGATCACGTCACCGATTAGCCCTTGAGCTTTTTTCGGGTCATTGTATACCTCTATGACATAATGTATCAATTTCTGGATGACTCTTTGTTTCTCATTTGATTCCAAACTGACCCAAGTTCTCCACTCATCATCTTCTTTCATGGGAATTCCCAGTTCTTCAAAGAAGCTATAACATGCAGCTTCATTGCCAGTTAAACCTGGTAGATATGGATCAGTCGCATATCGTAATAGATATGGTATGGGTCGCGTATTGATTCCAAAGAACGTAAGGTCTCTCGTGACTTTCAAGAAACCTGCATCCTCACCGAGTTCGATAATGGTCTTGTTCACACCTGTGAATCCCTTTCCATAGAAATCCTGAAGGTCTCCCGTTGCACCTACAATTGCAAGCTCTGAGAGTTCAACGTTTTCAGGTGACAGTCCAACTGCAAATAGGAATGCGACACCCGACCCTGATACATCATAGCTACCACTTAGATCATGATAACATGGATTAATCTCAATAATCTTATGACTGAGGGCTGAATCATCAATATCGACCTTACCATCTTGCGGTAAGTGATGGTCCAACACGATAACTTGATCGACAAAATCTATCACTGCAATGTGATTTCTGACAAGATTGATCTGACCAGTACCAAAATCGCTGAAGATTACAAGGTCTGGCTTGAATTCCTCAATTTCATTCTTTATTTCAATAATGGATTCGGAGTTGATCTGATGGATATTCTTCCACTCAAACTCCTTTCCCTCATGCTCTAATGCATGCACAATAATAGCAAGCGCAGAGATACCATCTGCATCAATATGTGAGAATGCCATTACTTTCTTTGCTTTCTTTGTTGCCAAAACAGCGTTTCTAAGTAATTCAAGCATGGCTTCTGGTAGTGATTCAAGTAGATTCTCCATTGTACTCCATGGATGAAGCTCATTATCAATAATATAAGTAAGCCTCTCTGATATAATGAGAGTTGCAGTGTGAATAGAATTATTCAGATACGCGAAATACTCTTGCTAGAGCCAGGAAGAGGACAAGAAAGATGCTTGCAACTGCAGCTAGTGCCTTTGCAACTTTGTGCCATCCTTTAGGTGGACTCTCAAAATTTCTCAAATCATTCTTAACTCTCTTTAAGTAAACTCGGCGCTCTGTGTACAGGGCTTCCTCATCATCAATCTTGGATGAAAATTCTGCCCAACTTTCATACAGCGGAGATTGGGGTTCGGTTTCTAACCATTCGATCCACAACTCTAATATTTTGTTTCGATGTGTTTCAGGAAATCCTTCAATTGTATTTCGGATTTGGTTATCCCAGTCAACTATCATTTCTAGTTTGCACCTCATTTTCCCGGCAGAGGAACAATTAAACTCACGCTTTTTTTCTATTAAATGTTGGGCTAGTATCATATATTATATTATCTTTGGCGCTGTTTATTTTCCTTACCTACAAGACACTTTATTGCCTATAAAGTTGTACTAAGACCGCATCTAGCACTAAGATGCTATTTTTCACGTACTTATCGCATCTTTGAAAGTTCTTTACCCCATTCCTTAATGTCGTTACGGAGCTTCTGAATGTCAGTTGGACTTATTGTGTCAACGCGTCCATAGGTCTTAAGGATACGAGTCCAGCGCTGAATTTTAACAATGAGACTACTTGAAACTCCTTTACTCTCAAGCATCCCAGCAGCTTCATTGATTTTTGTAGATAGGTCACTTGCAATTACGCCATCTCGTATTTGTGTTTCAAGTGTGTCTAGGATTGCCTGGTGTGATGAAACTGCACCTTTCTGTACTATTGATGATGCACTTTGTTGACTTGGAGCTGCTTGTTTGATGTTCTTAACAGCTTCAAGAATCTCATCAAGTTTCTCAGCATTTGCATTTGCTACTAGAGCAAGGTCTGATTGAGTATCCTGAACTTCAGTGATTTTTGAGATGACATCAATCATCCTGTTCAGCATTTGAGTGAGTCTCTCAATAGCACCATTGATCTCAGTTAGCTTAGCTCTAAGGTATGTATCTTCTTCACTCATGTAATTCCCTCGTCAGAAGGATAGCGTTAATTATACGCAACGGTAAAAAATTACTTGCTCAGAAGATATAGCTTTCTGTGGCGTGTCATCACGATTAATTCAGTTGGATGGTCATAACCGAATACTAATATTTGGCATGCATGAAAATTGTCATGATGAAGAGAGCCACTGCTATTGTCATATGAGGAGTAATGGACTATTGTACGTCATTAATTACAACAAACGCGAATTGAAAGATGTTGAAATGGCTGGTTCACAGAAAGTTACAGTACGGTGGCTAATTGGACGACAAACTGGAGCAAAAACTTACGCAATGCGCATTTTTGAAATTGCTCCTGGTGGATTTATCCCACTCCACACTCATCCAGAAGAACATGAGATCTTTGTACTCAATGGGAAAGCAAAGCTGCTAGGTGATATTGAGGCAACAGCCAAGAAAGATGATGTCGTGTTTGTTCCTTCAAATGAACCTCATGGATATGATAATACTGAAGGAAAAGATATTTTTCGCTTCATCTGTGTCATTCCGCTTCTCAATGGTGAGTAAGAACTAGTAGGTACATTTTTCTTTGAATAGTGGATTTCAGATGTGGAAGCTGATTGAATGGACCTCAGTAAAAAATCGCTCTGGGTTTTTGATGTTGACAATACGATGATTCTTGATGTCGAACATCCTAAACCATTTGAAGATGCAATGAAACTTTGGCAAGCCCTTCTAGAGAAAGGTGTCACACTGGCTATTCTAACAAACGTAGGTCGTTTATCTTCAAGGCAAGTTCATCAAGCAGTTAAGAAGGCTGGTTTTGACCTCCCTCTAGAAAACGTCTATACTGCTGGAGCTGCAGCTGCTGCGTTTGTTCATAACAGGTCCCCTGGAGCACGCTGTTTTGTCATAGGTGAGGGTGGAGCACAAGAGGATTTCATAGCAAGAGGTCTTGATGTAACAAACAATCCTCCTATCGATTATGTTGCTATCGGTGCAGATCGTGGAATGACCTTTCATGAATTGAATTTTGCAACGAAAATGGTGAAGAACGGTGCACCTCTTATCTGCATTAGTGGAAGTCGTGACTACCCTGGTATCTATCTTGGACAAGAAGACATGTTCGTTGGAGAACGGTCTATCGTTGCTGCGATAGAACACGCTACAGGATGCAAGGCAATAACTGTTGGAAAACCCCTTCCTGAAATAGTTGAAGAAACAGTAAAGATTCTTGGTTTCAAAGTATCAGATTCTGTAATGGTTGGTGATAATCCCCGGTCGGATATTGCAGGTGGCAATGCAGCAGGGATGACTACGATTCTTGTACATCGTGATGACAATATCATTGAATTTGAATCCGGTGATTTAGATACAACTCCAAGCTTGAAAGTGCAATCACTAGAAGAGATAATTGAACATCTCTGAATTACTAAATTCTGTCGTAACACTCAAAGGTATGTAACTTATCTCTCATTGTTATGGGATTCTCAAAATCAATCAAGTTTGAAACAGGACCACCCGGTTCAAGTATTGTAATAGTTGAATTGGATGAACTGAAGTTGGGAAAATCTTCGAAGGACTTTGAAGAGTATGAGAAATCCCTATTCCATGAAATACGAGAGAACATCAATTTAGAAAATCTGACAAAAGATCCCTTGATTCATTCTTATCGAGTCTGGCATTGGACATATGGAATGGATCCAACAAAGAAGAGAGGGTCTAGTGAAGCTGTACTTCGAAGAGTTCTGCAAGGTGAGAACCTTTGGAGAATTTCTGATCTAGTTGATATTGCCAATCTTGCATCTGCTTACCATAAGATTCCGATAGGGTTGATTGATGCGTCAAAGATTGAAGGTCAATTAACTCTTAGAAGAGCAAAGAAGGGTGAAATCTTCTTTCGCATTGGTGGTGAAACCATTGAATGTAGAGGCCGAGAAATAGTTCTCGCTGATGATATCGGAATTATCTGTTATGGATATGCAATCCATGATTCTGAACGTTCCAAGGTCACACGAGAAAGTCAAGAAGTACTCCTCTTACATTATGGTACTATCACTGCCACGAAAGAGATTATGGAAGCCGCAGTTAGTTTTACCACTGATATGATAAAACGGTGGGTCAAATGCAAGGTTTCTGAACCTCTGAGGTATGTGTCGCCAGCTCCAATCTAGAACTCGAGCAATGGTGAACCAAGAACAATCCTCTCGAGCAGACCATTCTTACTCGCTTTCTTTACCATAATTTCGAACTGTTTCTTCAACCTTGCTTCATCAACATAATCTGGTTCTCTTATTCCCATACTCTCGATGACGAGCTGTAGCATGTATTCGAATTCATAGAGAAGATAGTCAACCTTCTTGGTCTTACCACGTTTTGTTATCTTCTTCTTGACCTTTTTTGCTAGACCTTGTTTGATTGATTCTCGAGTTTCAGTCAGATAGTATGACATTGACTTTTCATAATGCATTTCTCCCCGCTTAACTAATTCACGTAGGAATTGCAAACCAAAAGTCCTTCTTGCTATCGCCTCGATTCGTGCAACAAAACCATTAACTATATCATCATAAGAAAGCAGACCAGCTTGACCACGGCTCTCAAAGACTTTGTCGGTGACTTTTGCATTCTTGAATTTCGCTTTTTTCGCTAGGAGAAGTTTCTCTCTTTCTGCCCGAGTTGCTGCATCCGAAAGTTTCTTCTCTTCTTCAAGACGTTTCCTTTCAGCCGCTGTTTTTGCATCTTTAATTTGTTTCTGTCTTTCAAGTTTCCTCTTTTCTCTAGCAGCCGCCTCAGCTTTTTCTTTGGCAAGGATCAATTCTCTTTCCTGTTGTTTGCGGGCAGAGATATCGTAAATTATTACATAAACAAAGGTGTTATTTTTTTCTTCTAATATATTCAGGATGATCTGCGCATAGAAAGTTGATCCATTATGCCTTGTTAATTTCATTTCAAAGGGTGTCATTGTTAGTTTCTTGACATTCTTTTTCATCTGTTCATAATCATCGAAATAGTCCATCAATGATCTGGCCTTAAGTTCTTCGCTGGTATAATTAAATAATTCACAGACTTTTTCGTTAACTTCCAATATATTTCCTGAATCAAAGTGAAAAAGCATTACGGCATTATTGGATTTCTCAAATAAAATATGATAGCGTTTTGCAAGATCTTTTGTCTCCTGAATCAGTTTGTTCCGCTGTTTTTCAAAATGCCGGTAGCGGAAATGGTATATAAATAGCACCCAGAACATAATAGACAGAAAAAAAATCAATCCCAATGTTATCCAAAAAAAGCCTTTATATTGAAGATAAACAGTCAAAGGACGATTAATAATCGTTGCTTCTTTGGGCAGCATGCGCTTATTTATACCCCAGCGCTTTAACTGCTTCCAATCAAAATAATATTCATTTTTATCATCGATCGGCTTAACATTTTCAAGTAATTCACCCGATAATAGCCGAATACCCAATTCCGCCGCAAGCTGTCCCTGGATTTCAGAAACTGACATTTT
>JABCSP010000149.1 GCA_018238825.1 Candidatus Thorarchaeota archaeon
GTGGACAGGCCTTTTCTCTTTTACTCGTCAAATTACATACCATTCATCGTTGTACCGAAAGTTTAAAGATGAATTAGTTAACTATTGTGATGTATATCGACAGCGGAATACCATACACCGTTAGTTGAGGTGCGTAACATGGAGATTTCACAAGAATTAGTAGACGCAATTAACGAACAAATCAATTTTGAACTATACAGCGCTTTCATTTACCTTTCAATGGGAACATGGTTAGAGGAACAGAACTTATGTGGAATGGCCCACTGGATGGAAGTTCAGTACCAAGAAGAGTTTGCTCATGCAATGAGGCTCTATCGCCATCTTACTGAACGCGGTGCTCGCGTTACTCTGAAAACAATTGAAGGACCAAAGACAGAATGGGCTTCAGCTCAAGATGTCTTTGCTGATGCATATCATCATGAACTGCTTGTTACTGAGAGAATCTACAAGATTGGAGACATTGCTGACAAGCTTGGAGATAGATCTACTCAATCAATGCTGACTTGGTTCTACAATGAACAAACTGAGGAAGAAGCGAACACGATGGGAATTCGTGACAAATTGAAATTGATTGGGGACTCTATTCCAGCTTTGCTACAACTTGATGCACAGCTCGGAACTAGACCTCCTGCTCCACCAATTCCAGCTGAATCTACAGATCCATAGATTCATTCAAAATTCAAAGTAGAAACACCGGAGGAACTTGCCTCCGGTACCTTATTTCTTCGTTTTCATTGATTTTAGTGCAAATGAGCTGTATTCGTAGGCTTCTTATGTTAGAGTTTCTCCCGTTTCTACCTGTGTGAGTGGTAATTATGCTACCAGAAGAAATTGTCAAGGTAGTGGCAGATACCGTATCAGGTATTCGAGCCAAAGGATATGTTCAGGCAATATCAACACATCATAGAATTCAGGCAAGTCCAGGATTGCATGATGCGGTGATGTATCTGAAAGAGGAAATCAATGGACTTCCGGGAGTGGAGGTTAAACTACATGAATATCCCGCAGATGGTAAGACAACCATTGGAACGTGGGAGGCAGTTCATGGTTGGGAAGCTAAAACAGGAAAGCTTACCCTTATAGAACCAGAAGAGACGTTACTTGCAGACTACACTGCAGAACCAATCTCTCTGATTGCTCATTCTACATCTGCAGACATGGAAGCAGAAGTTGTCTATGTTGGTAAGGGAATGGGTCCAGAGGACTATGAAGGAAAAGATGTCAAGGGCAAAATTGTTCTTACAGAAGGATTGGCTAGAATGGTCCACAGGGTTGCATGTGTAAAGATGGGAGCCGCGGGTTTACTGACCTTTGTGCCACCATCAGATAGAGATGAGATTGCAGACCTAAGACGCTATGATGCAATTTGGCCTGCAGGAAATGAGAAAGACAGCACACGTTTTGGATTCTCATTGACTCAAGCAGATGGTCTCAAACTGAAAGGCTTGCTTGAGGATGGTAAGACAGTCAAGGTGAAAGCGAAAGTTGACGCTGCTCTCACAGTTGGCAAAATCGAAGTTCTTTCAGCAGTTATTCCAGGAGAGGATAAAACCAAGGAATTCTGGTTAGCAGCGCATGTATGTCATTACAAACCAGGTGCAAATGATAATGCCTCTGGCAGTGGAGCAATCATGGAGGCACTCAGAGTTATCTCACAACTTATCAGTGAGGGCAAAATTCCGAAGCCATCATACTCGATTCGTTTCATATGGATGCCCGAGTGGTCCGGAACTATCTACTTCATTGACAATGAGAAGGCAGCTCTAAAGAGCTGTATCGGTATGCTCAACATGGATATGGTCGGAGCAGACCCGGCAAAGGCAGGTTGCACTCTTCACTTATTCAGAACACCATTCTCATTATCCACTACTCTCAACAACGTTGTTCGTTACTGGGGAGTAACTGAAGCACAGCGCAAGGATGATAGAAGAGAAGGTGGAACTATGACACCCCTACCTTTCAAGTATGATAGGTATAGTGCAGGTAGTGATCATTTCATGCTAACAGATAGCACTGTAGGAATTCCAGCGGTAATGCTGAATCAAAGTGGAGATAGATTCTATCATACCTCAACTGACA
Source organism: Candidatus Thorarchaeota archaeon (assembly GCA_018238825.1). GTDB lineage: Archaea > Asgardarchaeota > Thorarchaeia > Thorarchaeales > Thorarchaeaceae > SMTZ1-45. The sequence continues at coordinate 2,080 of JABCSP010000149.1, forward strand.
CGATTGATAAGATTGATACACGACAAATGGCTTACGCATCAAGAATCGCTACACTCACATCACTCTCGATGGTGTTACCAAAACATGTGTACGAAGAAACTATCATGACCCTAGCTCGAAACGAATACATCGAGCTTATGCAAAGCGTTTCAACACAAGGTGTAACTGAGCTCTCACGTTGCCTAGGTGATCCTGAGAAGATATACCCCAGAGTCCTAAGATGGCTTGGGCTCGCACATGACTTGGGTCAAGCTACTCTTGACAAAGCTGCAGAGGAATGGACATTGATTGCTGAACAAGAAGCAATCAGAAACGCCTTGAAGACTAGTCTACAAATGGCGTATACTACCGAGATGGTAATTGCTCGGAAAGCCTATGAAGGAGCATGTGCTGAGGTAGGTCTTGAAGCAATGCAGGAAGATGATATTGTTTTAGATCCTAAAAGTTTTGGAATCGAGATCAAGCGCATTTATGACCATGCTCTGAGTCCATCATTCCTCGTTCTAAAACTTGGTGAAAAAGCTCTCAAGTATGAAGAGATGTGGAAAAAAGATCCACACTCAGGGGATAGACTCGATGAAGTGTTGAACATGTCCAAAGACTGGACTTCTCTAGACCAAATCTGGGATATGCTCTGCTTCCAATTCGGGAATATTGAATCCGGAGTTCTGTTGGGAATCGTAAAGGATCTAGCAGAGGCGGGGATTATCGAATCAAGGAGTGTGTAAAATCTGGGAGACGGCCCGTGGTTGTATAACAAGGTCGTCTTTGCAGGCTCCTTTGACCATTTACATGAAGGACACAAGCATATACTACGTAATGCGTTCAAGATTGGCAAGAATGTAGCTATTGGATTAACGACCGATAAAATGCTTCAAAATAAAACGAACAAGCATCTCTTACAATCCTTCGAAGAACGTCACGGAGAAATTGAGAACTTCATAAAGAGTGAATGCGATGTTGATAGATGTTCTATCTTCTCCATTGATACAAAGGAAGGAGGGGCAGATACAATGAAAGATCTTGAAGCACTCATTGTATCAGATGAGATTGGTGTTGTCCAGAATGCATTTGATATCAACCAGATGCGAATCGATAACGAGTTGAAGAGATTTCACATCATCATTATCCCCAGAGTAAGAACTCCAGATGGTAGGCCACTCTCATCATCCAGAAAACGGAATGGAGAAATTTTCGATCCAGATACGCTCATTTACTAGGAAATGGAAGGAATTCAAGAAAGAAAGTTTTGAACTCGTCCTCAGCAGATAGCTCGATGTAGTTCATTTCGCCAACTATCTTCTCTACCCTTTCACGATTCTTCTGAGTGAGTAAGAGACCTGCTCCCTTTACAGCACCATTTCTTACCTGAGTAATCTTAGCGTTGTCAAAAACTGGAAACATTCCAATTCGATATACATCCTCAATCTTTAGATCAGAACCAAACACTCCTGTGAGAAAGATGTTGGTGATGTCTTTAGCTGAATAACCAGATCTCTTCAACAGCAATTCAATAGCACCACGGATAGCAGCTTTGGACTGTTGTAGCATCCGAAGGTCTGTCTGTGCGATGAAAATATCTTTTCCAGTTGCAGTAGTATCTCCAAATACGAGTATGTACTTTGCGACATTGGTTTCCAATGACAACCACTTAGTTTTGATATCACGGTTAAGAGACCCTCTTGGAAGTAATAGATTTGTATCGAGGAGAGAAGCCATTGCAGAAACGGCACCAGTACCACAGAGTCCTCTTGGCCGATCATTTCCAATTACGGAGAACGTAGGTTGGTATGTAGTAGAATCAATTCGGACTTCATTTATTGCACCTTTCTCTCCGCCAAGACCGCACTCAGTAGCCATACCTTCGAATGCAGGACCAGAAGCTGCAGACGCAATCCAGATTCCACGAGGTGTAATTATTGAAATTTCAGTATTCGTGCCAACATCAATGGTCATTCTGATTTCATTCATACCCAAGAAATTACTGGCAATAATAACAGCCACAGCGTCGGGACCTATGAATGACTCAACAACTGGTGGTGAATAGCATGTGGCTTGCGTTAAGAATTCAAGTCCTACCTCATGTGCTGGAATTGTGAGAGCATCCTTACTCGTTGCTTTGAACGGAGGTCTCAGTAAGGAGTCAAGGGGTAGGTCAAAGAATAGATGATGCATCACAGTGTTACCAACAATCGAAATATCTGATACCCTTGGTGGTTGGATCTTACCATCCTGCAAGACCTCTTTGATTCCCTTCTCTATTTCATCAAGTATCAAATCGACGAGTATCTTCTGATTCATAGGATCTATAGTCGAGAATCTCATCCGAGAAATAATGTCGGAACCATAACGACCTTGAGGGTTCCTCATTAGAATCGGATTTTGTACAGTATGGTCATCCAACTTGATCAATTGAATCGTGATATTCGTCGTGCCAATATCGACAGCAATTCCATACATGCTAGGTTCTGGCAATGCACAACATCTCGATTGTAATTACTCCTTATCGGACAATCATCACTGGACATGCTGCATGCTTAGAAACCTTATCACTAATAGAACCAGTGAATAATCGTTTGAGTCCACTTACACCTCTTGAGCCTATGATGATGACATCTGCTTTTCGCTCAGTGGCAACATCGATGATTCGAGCTGCAGGGTCTCCGTGAGATATCATGTCAATAACTTCACAGCCGCACCTATTGGCTAACCGCTTGGCTTTCTCTAGAATATCCTCACCAACCTTCTGAAGAGAGAGAAATGGTTGGTCTGAAACTGTATCATGATAGGGGGTAGCAGAAACTACCATTGGGACCACATGAAGTATCACTATCTCTGCGCCTAAAGAAGGTCCCATTGCACATGCATAACGCACGGCCTTCTCTGAATGTGCTGAGCCATCCACAGCAACAAGGATGCTCTTTATCGTGAAGCGTTTGTCGGTCTCACTCATCAATCATCCTCTCTAAATCATTGATAGACTGCCGGCCTTATCTCTCTTTCCCAATATTCACTCGCCTGCTGTGAGTGAAAGAGCCATATTCAAAATGTGAAAGAATGTCGAACAAGGAGAATCAACAAATGGACCTCAGCAAGATCAAGACAGAAGCAGATATTGTTAATGCAACCTTAGGGATCAAAGGATATACTGAGTTTGACAGCAGGGTCTATGCTGCAACTTTCAAGATTCCTAAAGGAAAGATTAGTACCTATGGAAGAATCGCAAAGATGATTGGTAGTCCTAATGCATTCAGAGCTGTTGCAAATTCCCTTCACAAGAATCCTCTCTTTCCAGTTGTTGCATGTCATCGCGTTGTGAAAGGAGATGGTAGCTTTGGTGGTGATAGAGTCAGAGCAGAAGGAAGATGCAAGCACTGTGAGGAAGAGGGAGTTCCTATCACTAATGGAAAAGTGAAGATGAGTGGTGACATCATCTATTGAATTAAGTAATGTCTAGCACAATCTATGAAAATACTATGTCTACTGAAGCAACTACGAGTAGAAGCAAAATCAAAGTTTCTATCAATAAGATTTTGGGATTTGATTTTCCGGACATTATGATTTTCTTTTGTCTGAATGCAACTAGCAATCCTACAATGATTATTACGGATCCACCAAAACCTTGGATCAGCAACTGAAGTGATACTGATTCCAGTATAATTGGATCGATGAGAGTAATTGTTGTTCTTGCAATAAATAGAAACACTGGAAAAATAGACCACAAAAGTATCAGTATTGTAACTATCAATTCTCCTTGAGCCTCTGTGAGTGATTGTAATCTACATGCTATAGAAGGTCGGTTCTTTGAAGAATACCAGGCTACTGAAAGAAAGACAAATCA
>JABCSP010000014.1 GCA_018238825.1 Candidatus Thorarchaeota archaeon
GAACCTCAACCTCATTGAAATATACTGTAAGATTCTGAATTGTATCAGGTCCTGTTCCATGTAGACTGAATGTGCCACTTATGTAACTACCAAAACCCATCCCCACGTTACGATCCAAGGAGAATGACAAAGTATCCTGTCCCATGACATTCATAGGAAAAGCGGAAATAAGACCAACAGTTACAACCAGAATACAAACGATTCTCAATATTTTTCGCGGATTACGGGGATTTGACATCATTATCAGCATTACCTCTGGTTTTTGTTTGTTAATGCAGTGTGAGTAAAAAGATACCTAATAGTACATTGATATTCATTCTTCGACAACAGAGCGCGATATCTTGTACACAACCTGATGTTTGTAATCAGGACAGCCAGTCGTCATAAAATCACTTCCATCGCCTTCCTCAGCAAAGCTTCCTCCAGAGAGCATAACCATTATCCAAGGATAGAGAACATAGAACGAACTTGGACACATCTTCCCACGATCTGCTGGATACTCGAAAGCATCTCCAATCTTCTGGCCCATTGAACATTCACCGTCATTTAGAATATCTATAACCTCAATCTTTACCTTGTACTTTGGTATTTTCATCACCAATTTGCAATTGAAAGTTAGTCATCCGAGTATTAGAAAGAAATGTCTCAAGCAATACTCAGACGGGCAATACTGAAAACAGATGAGAACGAGAATTAAACATGGCACCCAATGATATAGACAACGTTTCAATGGCTGTGTGGTGTACGTTGCTTCCCCCAGAGGAGTTGGACCAATTCTCTGAAGAGGATGACTTGCGTAGTGTGAGTGCAGCCTATGAGGATTGGCTGGTGTCTATGAGAGGAAAATCTATCGTGGGTGCAGATGTTGGAGTAATGTTGGACAGAATACGTATGCTCATGATAAACATCGGAATTGCATGTGCATTGGATAGAGCACTAGCAGAGAAAGTACAATCTATTGTTGCGGATCATCTGAGAAAACGTGCTCTTAAGATTGTGAGTGAACTCCGAACAAATACGAAAGAGAAAGCTGCAGTTAAGGAAACACTTGCTCTATTCTTCAAGGATTTGAAATTCACTCGAGACATCTTCCCAGAGGAGGATGTTAAGGGCGTAATTCCAGTAAAAGTTTCTCTGAAGGGTGATTCATCCAAAGGAATTTTGGGGAGGCTTATTGGTTTGAAATCAAAGAAAGTAAACGTGGATAAAGAGAGCACGCTACAAGCAGCACTACTAGAGAGCTCTAATGTTTTGAAGAAAATCTACTTGCGTCTGGTTAGCCCTGATCCGTGGGGAACATATTGAACAATCGAATTTTCAGGGCGTTCTAATGATTATATTATCCTTTTTCAGGAAATGTATCTCAGATTTCTTGACTACTCGCCAGTCAGTCTGGTGGAGTGTGACTTTCATCTCACTACTTTGAACCTCAAGTTCTATGAAACTTGCATCCGCTCGACCACCCCACCCTCCAGTTGCTCCTGATATCGTTCCAGGATTGAGAAATAGCCTATCTTTGTACAAATCAATCGCAGCTCTGTGAGTATGACCATGGACCGCAACATCCCCACCTATTTGTTGTAGAATCTCCCCCAATTGCTCGATGCTTCCCCGAGGCCGTAATTGAGTTCCGTGGAGAAGAAGGAGATTGAAATCATCAAGTTGTACTTGTTCATGAAAATTGTATGAGCTGCCGTAGTCCATATTTCCAATTACGATGAAGCTTCTCGGTAGAGGTGGCAAAGCAGCTCTCATGTCAGATTCTCGTTCAAGGTCTCCAGTGATGAGAGCTAGATCATACACATTGTTTTTGATGTGTTGATAGAATTCTTCTGGAATTGAATCCCTACGGGATGGAATGTGTGTATCGCCAAATACCAGCACTCTGTGAGTCATCACTCTCGTATTCTATTTAGGTTCTCAAGTATCTTTTCATAGACAGCCTTTTTGGGACCTTTGGTTAGTTTTGAGAGCCTCTCAACTATCAGTTCAGGAGTGCTTCTGGCAAGCTTGCCAAAACAGGGAGTTCTATCCACAATCAGATCAAGATTCTCATCTAATCCACGAGCCTCAATTCCATCAATCCGTATAGGAACTGTTGTCACTTCTTGAATCTCCCTGGCTAGATGACTACAGATTACAGTTGATGTTCGAGGGTCGCTCTGAAGTATTTCAATTAGACCAGCGATTACATTAGCTGCGCTTCCGGGTTCGGTTATAGCTTCAATTTCATCAAAGAGCGCAAGCTTTGATTTTTCAGATACAACAATCTCTGCAAATTGTTTGAGTGTTGTTTCAAACGCTCCTGCACTGACCATCCCTCGACTCTTATAGAAGAAGTATAGTTCCTCGAATACTGGAACATAAGCTTGCTTTGCAGGGACAGGGAAGCCAGATTGTGCCATTGTGACAACCTGAGCTAATGTCTGAATTATGGTAGTCTTACCACCACTATTAGCTCCAGAGATTAAAGCACAGTTCTCTCCATTTGTTCCTTCAGGTTGGAACGGTGTTTTTCCAATGCAGTAATCAATTGGTTGAACTTTCCCATGTTTTCCTTTCAAGAAACTCTCAGCTAGAAACATGTTGGTGGCACCCTGCACACCCAAACCGGTGTATTCCATCGATATCTTAGGTGTTGTAAGCTCGTAATCAAGAGCAAATAGACCAACTGCGAGGAATAAGTCGAATTCAAGAAGGGTCTGAACAGCTTTCATTACTTCATTTCGCAAACGATCCAGATCATTGGCTATCTTTTTGATTAAGCTGAATTGTTTGTCTGCAAAGAGGCGTCTTAGCTTATCCTCCAAGTCATTAATTTGTGTAGTAACAAGCTTGGCTGGAAGTGAAATCTCCTCGTTGATAATACCTGTTACCCAGTCTGCTTCTCGAGGAGTGAGGCCAAGCATCTGAGCAAGCTTGTCTTCAGCTTCCTGAGTTGTAGCAGTAAAGGTTTCAACAATTTCTGCAGGCAGCATATTTCGTAGTGCATTACTTTCAGCACCATCCATATCTACAGACTGAAGTATTGTGATTATTTGCTGGCCGCCAAGGGTGATATGGCTCTTAGAAATTCTTGTGGTTATTTCTTCGTTTAACCATGATTCTGTTTCTGCGATAGCTGTTGGGAATACTTTCACTGCATTCCTGTATCTATCAATGTCAGAATCAATTCCTTGAGCTAAGTTTCCATTCTCATCCAAATTCTTCAGAATCGAACCTACTTTGCTGAGACCCTCGATATCAAGACCAGATGTGAATTCTGTCATGGAATCATTGGTTGGTAGACTACTAAATAGCTCGGCTAACTTGCATGATGCATCAATAACACGGTAGTTGCGAGCATAGAAACTTACAGTACGTTCTGGTAAAAGGTCTTCAAAGGACCAGTCCTTACCAAGCATCTCAACATTAGCTAGCATATCCATGGACTCATCAAAAGCACCAAATGGCGAAATGAAGAGCACGAGATCATAGCCTTGAGCATAATCAACTCCACTCTCACCGTCAGAGAGAACATAAACCGGGCACCACTTATCAATACCTTCAGTAATTAATTTGTCAAAGACCTTGTCGTCGTTGGTGATTATAACACGACCCTCGATTCGTCGTGGTTTAGCCCTTCTGTAGAGCCCCCGAACTTGAGTTAGTAATCTCTTCAATGTTTCTCGTTGGTCAGAATTCAACCCTTTAGCCATCACAGCTGCATCAGCAAAATACTTCTGACGTTCAAGGATTATGTCTATCTTCTCGGGAGGTAGAGGAAAATAGAGGAATAGTTTGTCTTTTGCGTAGGTTGTATTAGCATAACCCTGCATTATTCCTAACACACTTTCGTAGATTTTACGAATATCACTACTGCGTAGCATCATGTTAGAACTGACACCGAATTGTTGCTCGAAGGCGCCCTTTACAAGATTGACAGCTTGTCTAGAACCAATTCCAGGAACTGCAGCTACTAGGTCTACTCGTGAATCTTGTATCACCTTAAGGGCTACAACTTCAGTACCGAAGTGATCTACCAATGCTTTCCTGACTTTTTCTCCAATACCAGGTATCTCTGAGAGACTCTCTATCGTCAAATCATTGTCCCCCGAATCTTGACTGCATCTCTTGCGAAGATTGATACTCTCCTTAAAGTCTTGACTCTCGGACTCACTGAGGTATGATGACCGCGCCATGATATACTGCTCCTGTATATCATCAGATTATGTAACATCATTGAAGTACTCCTATAATTTTGAGATTCTTAGAAAAGTGGAAGTTTTCGGTGGACGGTCATTCATTAGTTGAAGGGTGTAGTTCAGTTTCGGGATCTATATGGACTGTTAACTTGATATGATCAGCATCTCTTTTCAGGTCTTCTTCAATTTGGTCAATAATATCATGAGCCATTCTAACACTCATTGTGTCTTGAACAGTTAGATGGATTTCAGCAAGCACAACATTACCTTGTCTACGAGTCTTCAGATCATGAAATTCAATAATGCTTGATTTATGGTCCTCAAGAACAGAAAGTATTGCTTCTTCTTCTTCTACACAAGATTCATCCATTAAACGTTGTAGTGAACGTAGTATCAATCCAATGCCCATCCGTGCTATCAAAATGGCCACAACAAATGCAAGTAAGGCATCCATAATCTGCCATCCAGTTACTTGTACAATAACAAGTCCAATCCATATACCTACTGTCGATATTACGTCTGATAGCAGGTGTTTCGCATCACCTTCCAACGCTGCAGATCCACTCGCCTTTGCTGTTCGTGTTAACAATATGGATATCCCTGCATTAATTCCCGTAGCTAACGCAGATATTGCAATACCGAGATTTACCTCAAGAAGTTCTACTGGAACAAAAAGCCTCCCGGCTGCGGCATTAACAATGAGGATTGCAGCAGCTATAATGAAAATCCCTTCAAAAGCACTTGATATATCCTCAACTTTTTGATGGCCATAATTGTGTGTATCATCTGCAGGTTTTTCTGAAATATAGATTGAGAGGAACATCATTCCTGATGCCAGAATATTAACAATCGATTCAAGAGCATCTGATAACAAGGCTACTGAATTTGAGATGAAAAATGCAATGAACTTGATGCTAAAGACAATCAAGCTGCCAATTATGGCAATAAGTGCAGCAGTGCTCTTTTTCATTCTATTACATCATTCCTGAGATTATTATTCAATATCAATGTATTAGTAACCACGGTGGAAATCTACGATATTGAATGGTGTTTCACCATTGATAAATCGAAGTATGTTCTCACCTGCAAACTGGAAATATTCCCGCTCTGTGTTCTCTGAATACCCTGCTCTGTGTGGTGAGGCTACTAGGTTATCAAGCTCCTGAAAAGGCACATCCGATGGTGGGTCCCCTTTTCCACGCCACTTCTTAGGATATCTCCACCACACATCTAGTCCAGCTCCACGGATTCGATTATCCCTTAAGGCATCAAAGAGTGCTTTTTCATTTACAATAGGACCTCGTGATATATTCACAAGAATAGAGTCTGATTTCATCCATGAGATGAATTTCGCATTAACAAGTCCTTTTGAATCGGAGGTCAATGGTAATGATAAGATGATGAAGTCAGATTCTTTAACCAGTGGTTTTACTTCATCAATCTTTACGAGTTTCTCTACCAAATCTGCATGTTTAGAAATCCCACTTCGTGTTGCAGCAATGATCTTAACATCGAAGGCTCTCAGTCGTTTTGCAATCTCTGATCCGATACTCCCAAGTCCAAGTATTAGACATGTCTTGTTTCGTATCTCTATGTTCGGATTCAATCCACCAAACGCGTATTTCCAGTCGCCCTTTCGAAGTGCTCTATCGCTTGGAATGATATTCTTTGCAACTGTAAATAGGAGTGTGATTGCATACTCAGCAACCTCTGCTGCATTGATATGAGAGTTGCAGACGATGATATCGTTTTGATTCTGCAATGCTGTAAAATCGATATTTTCTACTCCTGCTGCGAATGTCTGTATCATCTTTAATCCAGAGCCAGTTTCTAAGAGTTCTCGTGGAACTCTATTTGATGCAAGGATATCTACATCTCGCCCCTTTTCCAGAATAGATTCCATTGTTGTATCAGATAGAGTAACTTCTGCAGCATCTCCAAGGATATCTTGAATGATTTTAGCATACTCGTGATTTGAAGCAACCAAGACCTTCATTCAAAAGCACCAGAAAAAGAAGACCCCAAGGACCGTAATGAGCCCTTGGGTATATCTCATTAGTATGATCGTGCGATGTAGACGATTTCAGTGGCAACCTTTCCACAGGCTACACATACACCGTCAGGTTTCTCTTCCACATCGATTCGTGTACCACGAACTTCACCGCCTGTCCGGTCTTTGATCTCATCAGCACAGGAGAAACCTTCCATCTCGGTGGTGCAGAATGGAGTCCTGGCTATCTTGCCTTTGTCCAAGGCATCCTCAATGGTACCATAGCTATCTGCATCAACAATGAGACCATCGAATCTTGATTCAGCTGTTTCCCTGAGATTCTTGTCAATATCTTTTCCAAGAGCTGATACTTCTTTCTTCAGGTCTTTGATGTCAATAGTTTCTCGTTCCATAGTGTCCCTGCGAAAGAGAACTGCTTTCTCACCCTTGAGATCCCTGGGACCTACCTCAACTCGGACTGGAACTCCCTTCATTTCCCAGTAGTTATACTTCCAACCAGGATTACCATCTCTCTTGTCAATATGCACCCTGAATCCAGCCTTTCTGAGAGTTTTCTGGATGTTTTCACAGTATTCGAGGACTGCATCAGCAGAATCACCTCTGAATATTGGAATCACTACAATCTGATAAGGTGCAATCTTGAAAGGAAGTTTGAGACCTTTATTATCACCATGAACTGCTATCATAGCGCCGAAGATTCGTGAAATTGCAGGTCCGTAGCATGTCTGCCATGCATACACGGTCTCATTATTCTCATTCAGGTACTTCACATCAAATGCTCGGGCGAAGTTATCTCCAAGATCATGAGTTGAAGGAAGTTGAATGACTTTGCCATCAGGCATGAGTGTGTCTGCTGCATATGTATTCAAACCCCCTGGAAACTTATCCCACTGGGTTCTACGAAAGACCATTACTGGAATGCCAAAATCTTCAGTTATGACTTCCTTTGTTGTTTCAAGGTCTTCCATTACCTGTGCTTTGACCTCATCATGGGTTGCATAGACGTTATGGCTTTCGATCCACAGGAATTCCCTTCCTCGTAAGAAGGGTCGAGTGCTCTTCACTTCAGACCTGAATACGGAACAACGCTGGTACCGTTTCAGAGGGAGGTCTCGCCAGCTCCTTACCCATAGAGAATACATTGGATAGATTGCAGTTTCACTTGTAGGCCTGAGGGCTAATCTTTCCTCAAGCTTGGTACCATCACCAACTTCCTGAATCCAAAACACTTGGGGTACAAACCCTTCTACGTGTTGAGCCTCCTTTGTCAGATTGCTCTCAGGGATTACAGTTGGGAATAACATGGGCAAGTGATCCTTACGTTGTAGAACTTCCTCCAGAATGTCGAACATGTTATTCATGCTCATGAGACTCCATGGAGGAAATGGGGTGAATCCCTTTACGCCGTACCTAATGTCGGCAAGTTCAGCCACCCTACAAATCTCACCGTACCAATCAGGAAAATTCTTCTCCTTGTCAATGTCAAAGATGGTACTTTTTGGTCCTTTTTTGTCACTGCTCATGATATTATCCTCTGTTCTGTTTGAAATTTATGGCATTGGCTAGGATTAGAATTAGTTGTCTATTGATAGTGCGGAACGCGTTCACCTAGCATTAACGGTCACCTATTCTTTTGTCCTTCTCGTTATTATTTAAACACTACTGAGTGAGAGATTGTCTAACGCTTTGTCTTAGTTTCACCAATCTCTTGGACCCTAATATCCATCTTGTACTTCTTAATGAGTTTGACAACACCCTTAGGTACAAGTTCTTCCCATTCACTATTATTCCAGCGAATGAGGTCTCGGACATGTCTACCACTATATGTTGATCTTTCCAGTAATTTGGTTGAATCCGTCTTTACGCCTCCATCTTCAAGCAGTCTCTTGACCAACGGATTGTGACTATACGCTTTGTCAAAATATGGAGCGAAGGAGCGCATATGAGCTACCCACAGAGGATGGATATTGATGTCGGATACAGGAACGATACAAATTCGTTCTAGAGGGAGTTTTTCGTCAATCAGTGCTTGTTTGATAAACATGACTCGCTCTCCTCCAGAAAAGGGGTTATCTGGAGTATGAGAATATTGAGCGCTGCCTACAATTATAATGATATCTTCATCCTTACCCAAAATCTGCTTGATTGTGTGGATATGGCCGTTGTGTATTGGCTGAAAGCGCCCGATGAATAATGACTTCATTGTGACCGATTCACATGTTGGTTTTTCATATCAAATAAGCGTTAGGATTGAACTCGATAACGACCAAGTTCATAACAATGCAGACAATCATTGAATTCGAGTGACAAAAATGTTTGAGATTGATGGTTCCTATGGTGAAGGTGGAGGGCAGATACTTCGTACATCAATATCTTTAGCAGCTCTAACCATGAAACCAGTTCGAATAACTAGGATTCGTGCAGGTAGACCTAAACCAGGTCTCAGAAGACAACATTTGACAGGGATACAGCTTACAGGAGAATTAGTGGATGCATCTATCGAAGGTCTTGAAGTAGGTAGCACTGAAATTATCTTCATCCCTCAAAAACGTAAAAGTGGCTCTTTCAGTATTGATGTAGGTACCGCAGGCTCAATCTCTCTCATTCTCCAAGCAGTTCTACTTCCAGCAGTTCTTGCACCGGAACCAGTAGTCTTTCAGGTTAGAGGAGGAACTGATGTGAAATGGAGTCCCCCAGTTGACTATATGCATAATGTGTTTGCGCAGGTACTCGGTCGCCTTGGACCAACAGTTGAGATAGAACAGAAAAAGAGAGGTCATTATCCAAGGGGAGGTGGAGAGATAGTCTGTAAAGTTACTCCAGTCAAAGAATTGAAGTCGCTTAATCTAGTCGATTTTGGAGAACTAAGTTTTGTTGAGGGCATATCTCATTGTGTAAAACTCCCAGCACATGTTGCTGAACGACAGGCATCATCTGCAGAACAAGTGATTCGAGAGAATTTTGATGTTGAAGTTAGTATTGAAACAGAATCCTATTCTAAGAAAGATGATCGTCATCTGGGACCTGGTAGTGGAATTGTACTATGGGCGGATGACGGTAATGGAACAAGATTGGGGGCAGATAGCCTTGGGGACAGAGGGGTACGTGCAGAAAGTGTTGGTATGAAGGCTGCAGAACAACTAGTAAATGAGGTTTCAAGGGGAAACGCTATTGATTCACATCTTGGTGATATGATAATTCCATATCTTGCGGTAGCTACTGGTGATAGTAAAATTGGAATATCTGATGTTTCATCCCACCTCACAACGAATATGTGGACTATTGAGCAAATACTCGGCACCACAATACAACTTGAAGGGGAAATAGGAAAACCAGGGATTCTGAAAGTCCTAGGTCAATAATTACTCACGTGATAGAGAAGCTAGATAATCCTTAACAGATTCCTGCATAGGTTTCAAGTCCACTTCATCCACAGCATCTTTCAATAGTTCCTCGAGTCCAGTACCTTCAACCGCTATGATTTCATAAGCATTCGGAAACTTCGAGCGTGCTTTTTCAAGTTGGTCTGGTGGAGTAATGTCAATTTTGTTGAGTGAAATCAAGATAGGGTTGAGTGGGAACATTTTCTGAACCTCATTCAGCAAAGTTACTTGCTGATCAAATGTCCATCCACATGCTTCTGATGGGTCTATCATGAAAATAATCACATTTGCTAGATACTTCAGTGCTGTAATAGCCTGTAATTCAATCTCATTTCTCTCAGCCATAGGCCTATCAAGAATTCCAGGAGTATCTACGATTTGCACACTCTGATTCCCAACTCTTAGATGGCCAATAATGACACGACGTGTTGTGAATGGATAGTATGCAATTTCAGGTTCTGCTGTAGAAACCTTCCTAACTAGTGTGGATTTACCAACATTAGGAAATCCAGCACACACAATTGATGGAATGTTTGGTGCAATACCTGGTAACCTAGAGAGTGCCTTTTTAGCCTCGATAATGAAGTCAAGATTCTTTGCCGTTGCTCGTAGAATCGATGAGATTCTTCCCTTTGCTGCCCTTCGTGTCTTCTTCATCTGACGATGATCTTGAGATAGCTTCAGGGCTTGAATATGCTTGTCGGTGATATCGTCAATTGTTGGTTTACAGTTGTTAACCGCGCCCAGAGATTGCTTAAGCTTGTCATTGCCTATAAGAATCTCTGAAAGTTCTAGATAGAATGGATGGAGTCGATCTATTGAAGGGAATTTCTCTACTGCATCATTCATTTTTGTCTTCACTTGATTTGTGAATTCCTTAAGCCTTGAAATCTCTCTAATCCTAGTTCGTTCCACTCGTTTCATTCGAAGGGAACTTTTCATACTTAAACGTGTAGATCTATTATGAGCAAACTGGATTATCTCCTCTGCAGTCATAATTGTAGGAATATTTGCAAAGGGATTTAGTTGACGCAATTTGAACAGCTCCAGAATCTACAAAATGAACAGTTCACAAACGTTTTAAAACTAGCAGGCGTGACCAAATTATACAAACTCTCTTCGGAGGCTCATTTACTATGTCATTTCCTACTGGTGCCACTGTTGTTGGCATAAAATGCACTGATGGTGTTGTTGTCGCAACTGACACCATGATCACCTGGGGTACACTCGTTCTAAGTGAAAAGGGCGTTAAAGCCTTCAAATTGACCGATACAATTGTTTTAGCCTCCGCTGGTCTGACATCTGATTATCAGATGCTAGTAAACAGACTATCGGCTCAAATCAAACTTTACGAGCTAAATCAGAAGAAATCAATCACTGTGAAGGCATTATCGAAGATGATTGCTAACACTCTGTATTCCACAAGAATGTCACCTCTCTATGTGCAGACTGTGGTTGTAGGTGTTGATGCAAACGGTCCTCAGCTCTATACTCTTGATATGGGTGGATCACTCATACCTGATGAATTCACAGCAGCTGGTACAGGAACAAGGACAGCATATGGAGTTCTTGAGAATTTGATGAAACCAGAATTGACTGTGAAAGAAGCTGAAGAAATAGCCATCAAGGCTGTTAAAGCAGGTATCGCTAGAGACATTCAATCAGGCGGCGAAATCCGAATCATGAGTGTTACAGAAGGCGGAATCATAGAACGTACTGTCAAGTAATGCGTGTGCATCTATTGAGTCCACACTCACTAATCTTCAGAACCCATTCCTCATCAAGATATAGCGTAGCGGCTCTTGTGGGAGCACTTGAAATTGACCAGCGCCTCTCAGATCTTGATATCCAAGCTCCTCTTGATTTATCATTGAATTCAATTCAGATGGCTATTAAGAAAGGTCCTACAATAATTGCTCATTCAGTAATGAGTACTCAAACTAGAAGAGTGTATGAAGAAGTAAAGAAGATACGTGAACGATTTGGAAACGATGTAACCATTATCGGGGGCGGAGCTCATGCAAGTATTCGCCCAAAAGAACTACTTGTGAAAGGCTTTGATTATGTTGTTGTAGGAGAAGGAGAATACGTTTTCCCAGACCTGATTTGGCAATTGATGAACAATGATGATCCTATGGATATACCAAGTGTTGTAGATAAGACAACAAATGAAGTCCCAGTCCCAAAGAAACTCCCAATTGTAGATCTTGACAAATGTCCTCCCTTTGCTTTAGGAATGAACATTCTTGGGCCGATTGAGGTTACAAGGGGATGTCCGTTCCAATGCAAGTTTTGTAGCACACCGTTTCTCACAGGTGGGAGAGTAAGGCATAGGTCAGTTGAATCCATAACTAACTGGTTGACACTTGCCGTTGAAAAGAGCGGATTTGAACGTACATGGTTCCTATCACCAAATGCATTGTGCTATGGTGGTCATGGAAGAAAGGCAGAACCTGAAAAATTGGAGAGCTTGTTGAAAGCGGTTACGAAAATAGATGGTCTTGAAGAGGTATTCTTTGGTTCATTTCCCTCAGAAGTAAGACCAGAATTTGTAACTAAATCAATTCTTGAGATGCTTAGAAGTTATGTCGCAAATGATACTCTCCAAATTGGTCTTCAATCGAGTAGTAATCGTGTATTGAATCTGGCAAATCGACATCATACAGTAGAACAAGGGATGGATGCAATACAGATTGCACTTGAAACTGGTTTCATACCTCATGTTGATATGATTTTTGGACTTCCTGGTGAAACTAAAGAAGAACTGTACGAAAGTATCGATCTATGCTATAATCTCGTTGAGATGGGAGCTAAAACCCATGGTCACGTTTTCATGCCTCTTCCAGGTAGTGCTTACGAAAACATGCCTCCAGGTCGACTTGATACAGAAAGCCGTAGATTGCTAGGGGAATTGTCAAGGCGGAAGGACATGACTGGTTCATGGAGCACTCAAGAAGGAATCGCTGAATACCTCTGGTCTCAGAACAAAGATGCTGGTAAATCTCTAAAATAATTAACTTGAACATTGCCAAAAGCTGATAAGACCAATACAGAAGGAGCCTTTGAAATACCTTGAATTCCGACATGCCTAAAGAGCTAAGAGAAAAGCTCGAGAAACAGGGATATCATCTACTCGGAAAGAGAGGCGCATACAAAGCATGTCAATGGCAGAAAAAAGCACTCCTTCATGGAGATGTATGCTACAAACAGAGATTCTACGGTATAGAATCACATCGTTGTCTGCAAATGACCCCTGTAGTAGACAAATGCACACAGAGTTGTGACTTCTGTTGGCGTGTTATACCTAGTGACTTGAGCGTTTCCTGGAATCAAGTATCAGTTTCCAAAGAGGATGTAGTTCCAGTAGATGAGTTAATGGATGCCGTTCTTATGGCAAACCTACGATCTCTGGGCGGGTACAATCCAGATGCAGGAGCTAAGGTTTCCAGAGAGAAGTATGCTGAAGCTAGAGATCCCAAACATGTTGCTGTGTCATTAGCAGGAGAACCTACACTACACCCACAGATCAGCGAACTAATTGAAGAGATTCATGGTCGAAAAATGACTTCATTCCTTGTGACTAATGGAACTCGTCCGGATGTTCTAGAAAAAATGACCCCACCGACTCAGCTCTATGTTACACTTGCAGCACCCGACGAAGCTACGTACAAGAAGCTTTGTAGACCTGGAATTAAAGAGGGATGGCAGAAGATTGTAGAGAGTCAGGAAGTACTACAATCACTCAACACAAGGACAGTTAACAGACTTACAATGGTATCCGGACACAATATGAAGAGTCCCAGGTCTTATTCAGATCTGATTCTAAAGGGTCAGCCTGATTTTGTTGAGGTCAAGGGTTACATGTTTCTTGGGTCGTCAAGAGGTCGCTTAACAAGTGAAAATGCACCCTCTCATCGGGATATACGAGCATTTTCTCAGAAACTTGCAGATCTTACTGGTTACATTCTTGCAGATGAACAGATTGAGAGCAGAGTTGTACTGTTGTCACAGAGTAAACACATAAAGAAGCTATGATAGCGTAGAGAGTGAATAGATATGGAACTTTCAGACATTCTTAATGGTTTTAGAGATGAAGTCGATGCTGATGATCAGGTCAGAGAGAAAGTACTTCCACTCAGTAGAAAGGCAGTTCGAAAATGCAGTGAATCTATCAAGATGACTCACAAAGGAGAGTTCGATAAAGCCAAAGCATTAGCTGAAGAAGCACATCAAATCATCGCCGCAGCCATTGCTGAAATGCCTGCAAGTACCTTTGTGTCAAAAACAAAAACTATGGATATTGCATATCAGGAATTAACAGAAGCAGCCAATGTTTTGTCGCTCATCGAACATGGTAAGTTTACACCACCTGAGGAATATCAAATCCCTTCAAGGCCGTATCTGAATGGACTAGCAGATGTTATAGGAGAGCTAAGACGTGCGGCTCTGGACTATTTACGACGTGATGAAGTCAGTAGGGCTGAACAATTTCTAATCATAATGGAAGATATTCTTGAGGGGTTGCAATCATTTGACTATCCAAATGCTTTAGTTCCGGATCTAAGAAGAAAGTGTGATGTTGGAAGAGCTTTAGTTGAGAGAACTCGAGGTGACCTGACAAGAGCTGTAGGACAAGGTAGACTTGTGAAAGAACTTGCAGACTTCGAGAAGCGAATAAGTAAGAACGAGTGAGAGAAACTGGTTGAGTGTGGAATAACGATGATTACACCTGACATATGGTTCACTCTGTATTCACTCTCCAAAAAGGGTGCAATACACACCAAGACTACCCTTACAACCAAAGGATTAGGAGAAATGATGGGCATTAGCCAGCAGACTGCTTCTAGACGTGTAGCGATCTGTGTGGATGAGGGTTATGTGACAAGAGTTCACACTGCAGAAGGTATGTTGCTTCAGATTACTGACAAGGGACGTCAAGAACTTATTCACATCATGACTAGTCTAGAGATTTCATTTACACCACCACAGGATGAGATAGTGATAGAGGGGCAGATAGTTACAGGTATTGGGGAAGGTGCATACTATATCGATGTGTATTCCACCAAACTAAAAAATGCGCTAGGGTTCAAACCGCATTTAGGAACCCTCAATGTGAAAGTGATTAATGACGAGTCCCGCAAGGCTGTAGGAAGGATGAAGAACTCACCACCGCTTGTTCTTACTGGATTCCGTCATAAGGGCCGCACTTTTGGAGATGTTATCTGTTACAGGGTAAAAGTGAATGATGAAATTGAAGGAGCTGTAGTGATAGCACAAAGGACTCATCATAGCGAAGATATCTTAGAAATTGTGGCAGCTGAAGATATCAGGAGTGCCCTAAAACTGGGTGATGATGATACTGTAAGACTTGTTCTAGTTCCACTTCATCTAGGAACCTAGAATCAATGACCAAATTCTCCAGTGAGTGGTACGAAAGCAACTCCACCCCAATTACGACGGGTAATATTTCCATCAGCATCTTTCTCAAGCATCAATAGGTCTTGAAAGAATCCTCTACTCCCAACCGGGATTAGCATGATACCTCCTAGTGCAAGCTGTTGGATAAGAGGAGTCGGGACTTCTGGAGCTGCTGCTGCAACAAGAATTCTATCAAAGGGTGAATATTCAACAAGTCCTTTCCCTCCATCACCATGTATCAATGTGACTCTATCATCGTACCCTGTTCTCTCTAGATTCTTCTGAGCAAAATCAATTAGACCTTCCACTATCTCAATAGTATAGATATGTCCGGGATTTTCCATACCTTTTGAAGCAACCATCTCCGCGCACAGTGCAGCATGATACCCAGATCCCGCTCCAACTTCTAAGATTTTATGTCCAGGTTTGAGTTTCAAACTTTCACACATTATTACACACATATGTGGTGCAGATATTGTCTGGCCCAGTCCAATAGAAAGGGGAGAATCTCGATAGGCATGTTCTTTGTTGGATGGACGGACAAACTCTTCTCTGGATACAGTTCTGACAGCTCTTTCCATCACATCACTCTTGAGATATCCATTGTTTTGTAAACGGCGGACTAAAGCGTCTACTGCTTTTTTGTTATTGTCCCTAGACATTCAAATCACTAACTATGAAGACATGGATTCATAAAAGGCTTGCACACCGTTCTTTTCATGCATCTTGTACGATTCAAGGCATATGGACATGAGAATGTAATAGGGGAGCATAAGACTACTGTAGAGATAACCACGGAGGATTATCTCACAATACAGGGAACTTGTATTGTGGGAGTGCAAGCAAATCAGAAACTATCCGATTTAGCCCCCAAGATACGAGAGTTGGTCACTCTAGAAACTACGAAAATCGTTCTTGTAATGGAAGTTGAGGGTATAATTGAACAAGTAACTGGGACTGGAGGACAGAATCTCACATACTCTGATTCTGTAAGTATGGTTGCTAGAACTAGTTCATACCAATGTGGAAGAACTCTGATGATCAATGCAGACAAAGCAGCCTCGAATCTTAGTAGGGAGTTCGTCAGACTACTAGAGAAAAATGGGGTTGAAATGAATTGCGAACTGCATTTTATTCCTGAACGATGACATCAGTAACCATTTGAAACTCGTAAGGGGCACTATCTCGGACACGTCGCACTAATTTGATTTTTTTCACAGACCGACCTTCTTTCTCTACCAATCCAACTACTTTTTCTTTCAGCGTATCTTCAGGTGTTTCTCCACCAATGAAATCATAGTAATGCATTGTACCACCGGGTTTCAAGATTTTACAAGTATCCCCAATAAAATCAGATGCACCTGAAGGATGGTTCATTATTACTCGATCTACACTGAGTTCATTGGTATTCACATAGTCATGAGCGTCAGCTACAACTGGTAGGATTGTACCAACAAGTTTGTTCAGTCCGATACTTTCACAGAGTAGGTCTATTGCGGAGGGGTTGATATCAATAGCAATCACCTTGGCTTCTTTCTGTTTCGTGATGTGAATTGCAAAAGGGCCAACTCCACAGAACATATCCACCACAACCTCACCCGATTCAACAAGTTGCGCAATTCGATTGTGTTCCTCCAATAAACGAGGGCTGAAGTATGCTTTAGCAACATCCACTGCAAGTCTACAGCCATATTCTGTATGGATTGATTTTGTACGATCCTCACCCGCAAGAAGTATGTAATCTCTTACTCGAGTTGTTCCTGAAACAGCACCTTTCTTGGCTAGAACTGTCTTGAAATTTGTATGAATACTGTGGAAAACTTCACCAATTAATTCAGAATATGATACAATTTCATCAGGAATTTCCAAAATTGCAATATCTCCAATCAAATCGTAGGCGCGTGGAAGAAGGGCAAGTTTCTCAGGAGGTAACCTACCTTCCAAAGCATCAACTAAGGTTCGTGGATCTTGTGGAATTACATCAAATGCCCGCGTACCTGTGTCAATAGGCACGGTAGAATTTAGAGTTGTGAGCTGGTCTTTAGTGATTTCAGATTTTACAGGAAAATAGAGGATTCCATCTTCAGAGATTATCTTGCAATTATTGTCAAGTATTTCCAGAGTTATGAGTATCTTTCTAATAGTTTCTCCATCTTTTGCTGGAACACTGATGTATTGTTTCTCTGATGACATCAATTACTGGTCACAATAAGATGCCTAAGATAGTTGTGATGGGGTTTAGGATAACAGCCTGACGTACTCTTTTCCAGAACCGGCCTTTGTACCCACCATCAACTGATGAGATTCTGCACCTGTTTTCGTCTGAGTGACTTTCTGCAGGATTCCAGCTACTTCTATTTGGTCACCCTTCTTGAATAGACCACCAAATGCACCATCATATATCATGATACGAGTGACTGATGTTCCATTGGTCATTACAGGTTCTGTAGTATATACCGCGGGATGGAAGATTCCATAGTCTGCATTTTCAACCGTCATCGATAATTTCACTGGATTTTGTGTCAGAGAAAAATATGATTCGGATCCGTGTTCGATAGGAGCTTCCTCTGGTTTGAGAATAGACGTAATTCCAATGCATCTATCTTTGATGCAGAGCGCCTTACGACGACAGAAGAGTGTCTGAAGGTCTTCCATATCTAAAATTGGAATCCGTTTATTCACTCGTTCTATCGCTCGGCTCCATTCGGGGAGGTCTCTTATTCTGGTTTGAGTTTCTGGGTTTTTCAAATTCACATAGTTTTCATGGAGATTCCATGAATCCTTGAATCCATAGATGTTCATGTTGATGTCCGAGTAAGTAGGATTATGACCTTTCCAAAGAATGCTACCTGAAATTCCAAGGTTGCTTAATGGCACACCAAGTTCATCTTGAAGGATATCAGCTGTTCTTTTTACTAATTCCTCTAGCGCATCCTTTGGCTCTGTTATAATCTCCTGAAGACGGTGTTCGGGGCTGAAGTAATCTTTGATTGTGTCACGAGGAGGTTCAACTAGATCTGTCTGAAAGTGTTTATCCAATATTGTGTAATTTTGAGGAAGTAAAGCCATCCCTTCTACTGTTGAGTCAACCGTGCCCCAGAATGTGCGTTTGTATTGAACTCCCCCTGTAATCCACTTTCCATCTGTATCTGGCACATATTTGAGATAAGATAGAACTCTATCAGAGGGTTGGATGTAGCCGAGTGTAACAAATAGTCTACCTTCATGGTCTCGAAAGATATCACGGTCTCGGACCCTTTCTGGTAGATCAATAATAGCAGGATTCGACATTTTTCTCATCCTCGACAAGTTTGATTGACTAACAGTTACATAGATTAGAGAGACTACAGTTTAGCCCTACTGATGAAGATTCTCCACCTGTGTGACAGCCTTAATCCTGCTGGTCTTGGAGGCTATGAGTCATACTTGCATTATCTATCGGAACATCTAGTCAATAATGAGCATATATCAATCGTAGTCACTCAGGCACCTAAAAGGGATTCTCCAGATTTTGTTGATCATGAGCATTATAGAGTTCGTTATCTTTCTGGCAACTTCCTAGAAGCAAGAAAATGGGAGTTTTTTGCATTACCTGAGGATGAACATGAGGAAAAAGCCAGCATATTGTTCAAAGAGAATGACTTGGATTTGAATATCGAAGCTCTAGAAAATCAACTCCTAGATTTTATTCATGAATTT
>JABCSP010000150.1 GCA_018238825.1 Candidatus Thorarchaeota archaeon
GATCGGAAGGATCCATCCTGACATCACCATCATACAGATAGAGCAGCGTCTGGACTGCCTTCGTTTCTGCGATCAGGTAGCGGTCCTGGATGGGGGGAAGATCGTTCACAAGGGCCCCTCCTCCAAGGTATTGATGGGGGACCTGGAGAGGTTTTCCCTGAAGGAGGACCCCATGGTGGGGGCCTACAGGAAGGCGGTTGAACGGGGGTTCCACGACGGAAGCGGCGTCAGGAGGGGCCTCCTTCGGACCATGGGAGATGCGCTTCGGGGGAAGCTTCCACCGGTGGAACACAGGGGGAGGTCCGGCTCTCTCTCCCTCGACCTTGAGGATGTATATTACCGATATCCCGGGTCCGGAGGGGGGATACGGGGATTGAACCTCTCGTTGAAGGGGATCCGTTCCCTGGCGCTGATGGGTCCCAACGGCTCGGGGAAGTCCACGCTTGGAAAGACGATCGCGTCGCTTATCACCCCGGACAGGGGCACTGTGATGGTAAATGGAAAGGTGTTCTATCTATTCCAAAAGGAGTTGGGTTTGGTTCAACAGTTGAAAAGGACTCACTGGCAACCTCTTCAATCTGATCAAGAATTCCAGTGGTCATCATGAGTCGGATTCGCTCCATGAGTTCGCCTTCGGTATCAGCAAGAACCATGAGGAGCGCTTTCACTTGAGTGGTTTCAACTGCATTAGCTGCCTTCAGGTAGAAATCGTAGTGATTCGCTGAAGTGGTTAAAGCAACCTTCAGCATACTCTGTACTGAACTCCTCTCTGTCATTGCAATGAAATAATGCACATTGTTCAAAGAAAGAGCTTTCTGTCATTAATCAAAGATATTCAGAACGATTCACAGACTTTACGTATCCTCTCAATCTGTTCAGATTTGATGAAAGCAAGATACTCGAATACACGACTCACAAGCTCAGATTTTGCTCTTGCAGAAATAGAGAGGTAGAAAGTGTATCCCTTAACTTCCTGTTCTAGCGCCTTGTTACAGACAAAAATACGTGGATCGGTATCATTTCGGTCAGGAGCGAAGGGGGTGTCATCGGGTGGGTCATCATCAACCTCGATTCTACCCATTTCTTCAATCTCGTCGAGAACCCCAGTTGCCATCATATCCCTGATTTCGATTATCAGGTCACGTTCTGTATCAGCCAGTACTCGAAGCAGCGCCTTAACTTGAGGTGTTTTTACACTACCTGCGGTTTCATCATAGTACTCATAGTGACGAGTAGACATAGAAAGAGCGAGATTCAGTAGGGTTCTGAGGGGATTCTTAGGGCTCATGGGAATATATGAAGAGGATATTGGTAAAGAAATTAGTTTCTATGGTGGTTAATTCCTCTAAATTATGGTTTTTTGATGCTGGAAGGGTCTAAAAGATAGTCGGATACGATTTGGTATTCTTTTTCAGACATCGAGTCCTGAATCAAAGGCAGTCCTTCATCCACTAAGTCAATCAATGAATGTAGTCGGATGTTCATATCTTTCGCCCGGTCTCGTGCACCCTGCTGACGGTCGATAATCACTGCAATATCATCCACAGATACATTAGAGATTTCTCGTTTCTTGAGCTCCGCCAGGACCTGAGCACGTCCCACTAATTTACTCTCCATTCCTGTCACAAGATCATCGATTAGACAGATGGTATCACCATCTTGTACCTCACCCTCCATTAGTGAATGTTGGCCATATTTCCCAATGGCCTCATAGAGCTCCTCCTCAGTTCGAACTCCAAGGATTTTGCGAGTGTGACATGCGGGAATACCTGACTCAAGTGAAACAGAGGTAGCAATTGGGATTCCAGCAAAGGCTATGCCAACCAATCTATTGACGGATGGAGCCTCTTCTTTGATCATGATAGATAATGCAGTCCCTACCAATTTCAGGGTTTCAGGAAATGAACTTAGCACTCTGAGTTGGATATAGAACGGACTCCATAAACCAGAGTGAAGAGTCCAACCCTCAGGTCTATCACGAACCGAAGTAAGAATCATCCTTTTCTCATATACATCTCGCATGATGTTCTTCTTGAGATCTTCTAGTTTGGTCATCGGCTCCACTCGATATAAGAAAAATCATTCTTCCTTAACACTGTATCGTAGTTACTGTGATGTGAGTACAGAAGTCCTGTAGGTCCTTATATAATCTAAAGAGGAATCATCAGCTGTGGAAAAACTCTGAAACGAGAACCAAGTTTCTGAAGTACTTCACCGTCGCCGCCAGTTGGACGGAGACGCTAAATGCCTGATGGAGAGGCCGTAAGACTTTCCAGTCCTTCGGGACCAGCAAAGCAGCCTCGATGAAGCAGGAACCAAACAGCATCCTGGATTCAATGTCTAGGATTGTGTAAGTTTCGGGCAACGGCTATGATGGATCCCTGTCACGGCAGGGGCTCATCCCCCGAAACCGCAGAACGGATTTGTTAATACAAGCAATGTTCTCCACTTGGTAAGCTTTTTAACGCCCTCATTCTCGGTCACTCTGCAAGCACCTTCTGAGGTGTAGCAACACAATTGCGCTCGTTGTCTAGGGGCTTCGGGATGAGATTTTCTCACCACCGACCAAAATGATGGATCCCTGCCATCGTGCGGGGGTTAATCCCTCGGAACCGTAGATCGGATCCGGCGCGGGTTCAAATCCCGCCGAGCGCACCATCTTCTCTTTTAATGCGAAAAGCAGCATAGACCTCATCGTCTTTTGCGGTGTAGTATCAAAGCAATCAGGACTATTACAGCTAAACCTCCAACAATCAGGACTATCATTATCTGGTCGGATGTAAACGGATGTGTTTCCGTGGTCGTTTGTGTGGTGCTCGTGGTTGTAGTCGAAACTGTTGTGGTAGTTGCAGTTGTGGTAGTTGTTGTAGTTGTGGTGGTTGTAGTTTCGGGTGTGACCGTGACTATAACCTGATCCGAAACACTATTGCCACTGGAGTCATACACGACTAAGGTGTAGTTGTAGTTTCCTATGTCCAAGCCATCAATATTCACCACTATCTGAGATCCGTTCCAATTGTCTGAATGTATGAGGATATTGTTCCTATACAGTTGATAGGATTGAGGTCCTGCATCTTGAGGGGTCCATGTTATGTATTGTCCTACTGTCCCTTTCGCATATTGGACATCTAATGGAGAGTCTATTAATGGAGATGTAGTGTCTCGTATTGTGATGTATACTGTGTCTTTAAGCCAAGAGCCATCTGAGCCATTGACTCGAATTGTGTAATTGTATGTCCCAATATCCAGTCCATCAAGACTGGCTTCTATCAGAACTCCCTCCCACATGGAATTCTTGACAACACTCCCATTTCTTATTACAGCATAGTATCTATGACATAGAGAACGCCATGTGACCTTGTTCCCAATATTCCCCAGCTCGTATTCCGCGTCCACTGTACTATTCAGAAATGGAGGTATTGTTCTCGGGTAGTTGTCTATGCTGGACGCAACACCAAGAATCGGATAGGTTCCAGAGCCGTTATAGTCGCACCATCCATTCCCAGTGTTGATTCCATCATCCCAGGAATTATCAACTCCAGAGTCATACCCTTCATTCCCATTACATCCAATGGTGTTGTTATATACCACACAGTATCTTGAGCCTTGACCGAGATATACTCCTATCCCTGTATTCGCAATGATTTGATTGTCGACTATTGTGCTATTCTCTGAATGAAAAACTTCAATTCCATATTCATTCTCATAGACAGATGATTCTGACACGTTTGCGAAATCCGTCCTATAAATCCTGATTCCATGGGAGGAGCTAGCAAACACTGTTTCGTTGACTAGAGTGATATTGTGGGACTCAAATAGCATAATGCCTCCAATACAATCTCTGACTGTATTATTGGATAGAGATGAGTCACGACTTTCATCAAGATATATACCATAGGATTTAGCCCCGATACAATTCGAGTTGATAATCGACCTATTTGAGCGCAAAATCTCTATTCCGTGTATAGCATTTCCATGCACATTGCAGCTGATAATAGAGGTCCCTTCGGATTCAGTCAAATAGATTCCACTCAAATTGTTTCCATAGACTTCCGCATTACTCAATGAGCAGTTCCACGAATTAGAGATGGAAATCCCTGCTTCTGCCCATTTGCTCTGAAATTGATCGACTATGCATCCGTTGCACAAAGCAAGTTGAATTCCATAGAACTCGCCTTGCTGAAGAGAAACCCTCGAACAATTCCTAAGAAAGACCTGTCCATACATCTCACCATTGATTACATTGTCTGTAACACCATCAAGAAAGAGAATCTCTTTACCGTTCACTGTACTATTGATAAATTCTCCAGAAATAAGCATGAGCGAATAGGGGTCGAAAAAGACAGAGCTGTTCTCAAACTGATTGTCCGTTGATGAGAGCTCCCCATAAGCGCTTGTCAAACGAAGTCCTGCCCTCAGATTGCCAATGATTGACATGTTGCTGAGATTTAGATTCGAGCTGGTTTCGAATTCTATGCCATCATTCATGCAAGCTGAGATGCTACATCTGATTAATGACACATTTTCGCATCCTGCGATATGGATGCCATCAATGGTACAAGAAGTCAATGCAACATCTGTGAAAGTCAGGTTGTGAGAAGTTTCTACGAAGATGCCATCATCTGAGCAATTATCAATCGTGAGCCCCTGTGCGGACACATTTGTGCAATGAGCAATCTGAACTGCAGTACAGACACCAGAGATATCCAGGTTTTCTGTGGTGATTGAGGTGCAGTTGAATATGACAAGCTGACCGGCAGCAGTACAATCTAGAACAGTATTCATCAAGCCCTTGAGGAAGAGCAGTTGTTTGCCGTTTACCTCATTAGTCTGCAAGGTGTGGTTCCAGTGTGACCATTCAACTCCCTTGAAAAGCAATCCTCGAGCCATCTGATTATCCAAGATGGTACAGTTTGATGATTCATCTAGGTAGATATCAGCAATGCTATGATTGTCCATGGTGTTGTCAAGCATACTGCAACTGTACGATTCCTCTGCCCAAACGCCTCTAGGGCCTCCAGAGAGTGAATTGTTCTCAATCACGGTATGATGCAAGTCATAGAGATAGATTCCAGCGACGTCATTATTGAGAAGGGTGTTATTTGTAACCTCACATCTGTCGCACCAATCAAGAGATATTCCCCCAAAGGCTATGAAGACATAGTTTCTAGATCCCCATAGATGGCTAGATACACTGTTGTCAGCTATAATACTATCATCAGAAGATGATAATACGACGCCAGCGTAATAGTTACGTTGAACATCATTTCTCAGAACCTCACTATATCTTGCGAAATTCAGGCAGATTCCATATTTAGAACAGTCGTGGACTTGTGTGTCCGATATACTGCAATTGTAGAGAAGAAGAGCATAAACACCAATTCTACATCTGTTGATAGTACAGATAGATACAGAGGTCAGGTCTGCATGATCGAGGTTGACACCGATGTCCTTGTTTGTTATTGTGCAGTTCTCGATTGTCCCGGATGTTGAGTTGTCCAATAAAATCCCATTGCCAGATTCGGACATTCCTGAAGTGAGGAAACAGTCCTTAATGGTGAAATTCGCTCTGATGTTAGAAATGGATATGCAGTCCCCTGATGTTGAGATTTCAAGATTTTGAATCAGATATGGAGCTGACAATGACCCATTTCCGAGAAAACCAAGATCCGTGAAATCGGACTCATTAGTGATTATAATTGGGCTGTGTGGCGTAAATGATTTCTCATATCCATGCGAAATGGATTCGTAATCACTATCAGGAGAAGAGATTGGATTTAGTGAAATTATAGACACAGAAATTACTAGTAAAAGGAAACTAAAGATAAGACTAGCGCGTTTCGCTCTCAAGTGTACAT